>JACRBM010000101.1 GCA_016219275.1 Chloroflexota bacterium | reverse complement strand
GTCCTTAAGGGCGTGGCAAAATGTGGCAACACCGGTCTTGTTTTTGTTTTTGCCGCGCGCAAGAATCATTCGCGCGCAAAGGTACCGTCTTCAAGTTCGCGCAACGTCTGCAGGATTTCCTCGCGCGTGTTCATCACGAATGGACCATACCGCGCGATCGGCTCGTACGACGGTTTGCCCGACATCAACAGAAACCGCACGCCACTCTTTTCCGCACGTACTTGTATCGCATCGCCGTCGCCGAACACGATCAAGCGCGGCGCGCCCATCGTCTCGCGGCTCGCGCCGAACGCGCCCGCGCCCTCGAAGACATACGCGATCACTGTATGTCCCGATTCGATCGCGTGCGTGAAAGTCGCGTGCGCCGGCACGCTCACATCGAGGTACGTCGGATCGGCGATGATGTCGGTGACCGGACCGCGCACGCCGTCCACTTGCCCCGCGATCACGCGAATTGCGATACCCGCGTCGCGCGTGACCGTTGGAATGCTCGCCGCCGAAATATCTTGATAGCGCGGCGGGATCATTTTGCTTTTCGCCGGCAAGTTGACCCAGAGTTGAAATCCATCGAGCCGGTCTTGCGCGCGTTGCGGCATCTCCTCGTGCAGAATGCCGCGTCCCGCGGTCATCCATTGCGCGTCGCCCGCGCCAATCGTTCCCGCGTTGCCAATACTATCGCGATGTGCGACGACGCCGGAGAGCATGTACGTCACCGTCTCAATGCCGCGATGCGGGTGCATCGGAAAACCGGCGAGATAATCGTTGGGATCATCCGAACCGAAATGGTCGAACAGCAAAAACGGATCGGGATAATCGAGCGCCTGCCCGGGAAAACTGCGTTTGAGGCGCACGCCCGCGCCTTCGATCACGGGTTGCGGCGTAATGATTTGGATTATCAGACGAAGCTGGTTGCTCACATTCCTCCTCATATCTTGTGCGCTCATTCTAGCGTATCCCAGCAAATCGGTCAATCGGTTGCGCGGCAGGCTGGACTCGCGCGCGCGATCCCACGCGCGCACTTTTATTTTTGCGCGATGTGTGCTATCATTGCGCCAATCCAATGTTGAAACAAAAACGTCTCTGGCTTGGTCTCATCGTTAGTCTCGCATTATTGGCGTATGTTTTTTACCAAACCGATCCCGCGAAAATCGTCGCGGCGCTCGCCCAGGCGCAGTACATCTATTTGATTCCCGCGCTCGCGTTCTACTTTGTCGGCGTCGGCGTGCGCGCAGTGCGCTGGCACTATCTCCTGCGTTCGATCAAACCGATTCCGAGCAGCGCGCTCTTTCGCACCGTCGTCATCGGCTACATGGCGAACAACGTTTTGCCGTTGCGGATGGGCGAACTGGTGCGCGCGTACGTGCTCGGCGCGCAAGAGCAGGTCAGCAAAACCGCGACGCTCGTGACGATCCTCGTCGAGCGCGTGTTCGACGGCTTGACGATGCTCACATTCATCGTCGCCGCCTCCTTTTTTCTGGACTTGGGCGGGGAACTGAACGCGCGCGTCCAAATCGTTAGCGCCGTGTTCATCGCGGTGATTCTCGCGCTGGCAATTGCTGCCGGGATGCCGCAACGCGTCGAGCGCCTCGCCGAGTTTGGGTTGAGCCGTCTGCCCTCTGCGCCGCTGCGCGCACGCGCGTTGAAACTGATGCGCGCGATGCTCGAAGGGCTGGGTGTGTTACGCAGTCCGCGCGATTCGCTCGCGGTGTACGCGCTCTCGCTCGTCGTGTGGTTGTTCGAGTGCGGCATGTACGTGGTGGTCGCATTCGGTTTTAACATCGTCCTGCCGTTCGCCGTGTTTCTCGTCGCGACCGCGCTGGCGAATTTGGTGACGATTGCGCCGAGCACACCAGGGTACGTCGGCGTCTTCGATGCGCCGATTGTCGGCGTGCTCAAAACGTTTGGCATTGACCAGAACCTGGCGACGAGTTACACGCTGGTGTTACATGCGGCATTGTATTTGCCGGTCACACTGTTGGGACTGTACTATTTGTGGCGTGCGGGTTTGTCGTTGAAACAAATGACGAATGGCGAATAGCGAATAGCGAATAGCGAATGGCGAATTGCCATCTGCCATCTGCTATCTGCCATCCGCTGCTCGCCACGCGTCCCGCGTCACGGATTGAGGTGAAGGGTGGCAACGTCCTCTGATCGCGATTTGCTCATGGCGATGCAACAAGGTCGCCGCGATGCGCTCGGCACGTTGTTCGACCGGCACGGTCCTGCCGTGTACGAATTTATTTATCGCATCGTCGGCGACCGCGATCAAGCCGCGCGCTTGCTCGAAGAAGTGTTCGCGCGCGTGTTTGCGCTTGCGACGACGGCGAGCGACAAGGAATCGTTGCGCGGCTGGATTTACGGTTTGGCGCGTGAGGCGTCGGTGAATTTTTTGCGGCAACGCAATTGGCTCGACGCGTTGCCGCCTTCCACCGAACCGAGCGTCGCCGGTCTCGCCGGCGACATTTGGCGCGCGGCGCGTGCGATGCCGGCGTTCCATCGCGCGGTGCTCGTCGTCGAAGAATTGCATGCCTTGTCGCCGAGCGAAAAAGCGCGCGCGCTCAACGTCGCGCGCACCGACATCAATCGGTTGGTCGAAGAAGCGCGGCGTTCGTTCAATCATCAATTCGATTTGGAAGCGCGCCAACAAGGGCGACCGCTCGCCGGGCAAATTGATCCGCAACGAATCTGGGGCTTGCATCGCCGCGTTGGTACCGAAGGATCACTGTTCGGCTACGTGCCAACTATCGTGTTGCCCGAATCGCTTGCCGCGATGGTGCGGATCAAGATTCTCGCCGCGACGCGCGCCGGCGGGATCGTACCACCGCTCCCGTCCACTCCGCCACCCGTCCCGACCACCGCCGTCACCGCGCCCGCGCCGACTCCGCTCCGCCCCGTTTCAATCGCGCCGCCGCCATCCCCTGCGCCGACAACCGCCGCGGCGACCGCGCTCGAACCGGCGGCGACGGACGAAATCGAAACCGTGCCCGCGCCGCGAACGTTCTTGCCGGCGGGCTGTTCGCTGCGACTTGTCGGACTCGCGTTCTTGATCGCGCTGTTCGTCACCGCGCTCGCGATTGGCGTCGCGTCGCTCGTGTTCCGTGACACGAGCACGCCGAGCATCACCGCGATTGATCCGCAAGATAACACAACGCTCACGCAAACTCGCGTGACGATCAAAGCCGCGTTCACCGACAAGAAAGGGATTGATCCGCAATCGGTGCGCCTCGTACTCGACGGTAAAGAAGTGACGCGTCAAGCGACGGTTTCCGAAAGTTCGGTGTCAATAGCCGTTGACCTCGACTCGGGTTTGCATATCGTTCACGTCGAAGTAAAAAACGTGGATGGCAATCTGCAATTTCGCGATTGGCAATTTAACGTGAACCCATCAAGCGCGATACCGACTAGCGCGTTGACGCCGAGCGCGACGCCGGTCTTGCCGACCGACACGCCGACCATCACGCCGATCAGCACACGGACACCCTCGCCCACTCCCACCATGTTCATCAATCCGCCGCCGACGATCAATTTCTTTACGGCGAATCAAACGATCATCGCGCGCGGACAACCAGTGCTCATCAGTTGGAGCGTGACGGGCGCGGATGTCGTGTTCCTCAATCAAGACAAGGTGGATGCGAGCGGCAATCGGCTCGTTTCGCCGGCGGCGACGACCTCGTTCACATTGATCGCGAACAATTCCGCCGGCACGATTGATCGCACGATCGTGGTGACCGTGCAAGAACTGCCCGACCTCATCGTCGCCGATATTTGGATTGATGCGAATGGACTCGTCAACTATACGATTCGCAACATCGGTACGGGAGATGTAGCGCGGTCGTTCCTCACCGAAGTGCGCGTGGATAGCGTGATCGTAGATTCTCATCGCAAGATTACGGTGGTGCCGGCGGGTCAAGAGGTTTCGCTCTTTCTGCCGACCGGCGTGTTGGTGGGGACGCACAGTATCTCGGTGCGCGTGAATTCGCTGCAAGAAGTTCAAGAGACGAATTACAACAACAACGAGTTGATTCGTACCGTGATCGGTCCCACGCCCACGCCTACGCCGACCAATACCGCGACACCGACGCCGACGGTCACACTCACGCCGACCAGTACGCCAACGTCAACGCACACGCCAACGTCAACGCACACGCCGACGAACACACCCACGCGTACGCCGACGAATACGCCGACGCCGACAAACACGCCGACGATCACGCCCACGCCGACAAACACAGCCACGCGCACGCCGACGCTAACGCCGACGCCACAAGTGAGTGTGGGCGCGGCGGTTCTGCCGACGAGCTATAGCGGCGCGTGTACTGGCGCTAATTTCACATTCACCGGTTCGATCACGGTGGATAGCGCGACGACCGTGACGTATCGCTGGGAACGGAGCGATGGAATCAACAAACCGTCGGCAACCCTGACGTTCAACACCACCGGCACACTACAGGTTACCGACGCGTGGAATGCCGCGCCCAAAGGAACGTGGTCCGAGCATTTGCGTATCTTGTCGCCCGGCAATGTCACATCGAACCAAGCCACTTTTGTCAACAACTGTAGTCCGTGAAAAAACGCGACTCGCCGAATTTCGCGCATTCGGCGAGTCTTTTTTATTCACGGTGTCTGTCAAAATTTTGGAACACTCAACCTTGCGAAGGTTTTAACGGCAAATCAAATATGATTGCCGTTCAACCTTCGCAAGGTTTTTTCACCACCCAAAACTTTGATGCACACCCCAAGACAACTGTCAAGGGGTGTTTTGACAATTCGGTGAATCGGGAATAAAATCGCGCACAACAATTGAATATGGGGCGATGGCGAAATGGCAGCCGCGGGAGACTTAAAATCTCTTGCTGGTCAACCCAGCGTGTGGGTTCGACTCCCTCTCGCCCCAACCCAAAACCTGGGACAAGTCTATTCCTAACTTGTCCCAGGTTATTTTCAGCCGACCAAGAAACATTCTGTTGGGTCCCTACGCGTGTGAGCACAACAAACGGAGTTGCAAAACCATCAATGAACTGCGTAGGCAATAAATCGAGGAAGCGCAACGGCAGGTCGGCGAAATTCTCCCAACCGCACCGCGCGACATGAAGAAGCTGTAGGTTCGTCGGTGTCTTTAGATTGGAGATGCTTGCGGTTCTGTCCACTCGTCATCGCGGAGATGAAATCGCATCACATAAAAGATACCGGCTTCATCGTAGTAGCCGCGAATGTATCCACTCCGATCCTTGCAGAGATAGTTTCTGAGAACGTCCGGCGATCCGCGAAAGTTGGACCACAGGTCAAGCCGGATATCTCGATTAGTACCGCACCACTCATTCTTGCTGATCGCCTCGATCACTAGCCAAGTTTGTTTCTCATTCATCGAATTTTCCTCGTGCGTAACTTACACCTGGATGTTCCACTATTCCATTTGCGAAATCACTTTTAACGACCCTCTTGAAGGAGAGATTCAATTTCACCAAGGGCGGTTTTTGGGGTTACGCCATCCGAAGCCGCCCATTCGTCACACAGTGCTTTGAATGCCTTTTTCAATAGCTCACCCTCGATTCTTCCCAACGGTTTTTGTTGACTGTGTGCCTTGAGATCCCGTACCGTCTCACACAAGGCGGGGAGCAATCTGCCTTTCAATAGATGCGCGATTTCGACTTCCCGTATTTTGCGATCGCGATCCAAGGGGACAGGACGCCGCCGTAACAATTTACGGCACTCGTTAAGACTTTCTTTCGACGCGATCTTTCGCAGCACTGTGGTGCCCTGGTCATTGATCGGAACCCACACCGTGACATTTCCGGCGATGACTTGGTAATAGTCGTATGCCTTTTCAAAAAGTTGTTGTTTCGAAAAGGTCATGATCGTACCCACCCCGTGGACGGGATGCACAACCATATCGCCAATTTGAAACTGCATAAGAACCTCCGGTGATCCGCGCGCGCTGCCTGCGTGACTCATGTTCCATTCAATTCATTGTCAATTGATTGGAACCGGTGACGGCATTGGCGCAACTTTTGATCTTCCCACTAACAGCGCCAACTCGGTCCCGTCAATACTCTCCGCGAGCATCAACCGATTGGCAATCGCGTCCAATCCATCCCGATATGCCTGGATGACTTGCTTGGCTTGCGCGTACGCCGTGGTGATAATCTCCTTGATTTCCTCGTCAATCTGCCGCGCGACCGCTTCACCGTAATTGCGCTGCTCGGAAATCTCACGACCCAGGAAGATCATTTCTTGACGTGCGCCAAATGTACGCGGACCCAGCTTATCACTCATGCCGTACCGCGTGACCATTGCCCGAACGAGATTGGTCGCGCTGGTTAAATCATCCGCGGCGCTGGTGGTGATATCGCCAATGACGATCTGTTCGGCGACACGACCGCCGAGCGCGCCGGCAAGATCATCCATGAATTTCGACCGCCATTGCAGATAGCGATCATCGTCGGGCAAGTGGATCGTGTACCCCAGCGCCGTGCCGCGCGCAATGATCGAAACTTTATGAACTGGGTCGCAGTTTGGCAGCATGTGCATGACGAGGGCATGCCCGGCTTCGTGATACGCCACGATCCGTTTTTCATCTGGATGCATCAACCGACTTTTGCGCTCGGAACCGGCAACTACCTTTTCGATGGACTCTTGTAATTCATCCATCCCGGTTGCTGTTTTCGCGCGCCGCGCGGCAAGGATTGCGGCTTCGTTGACCAGGTTTTCGATGTCCGCGCCGGAAAAGCCGGGGGTTAGTTTAGCCACTGCTCCCAGATCAACCTCGTCGGAGATCGGCTTGCCTTTGGTGTGCACCTGGAGAATTTGCTTACGCCCGTTCATGTCAGGACGATCAATCATCACGCGCCGGTCAAAACGACCGGGGCGCAAAAGCGCCGGATCGAGAATGTCCGGGCGGTTGGTCGCGGCGACAATGATGACGTTCGTATCGGTATCGAACCCGTCCATCTCAACCAGAATCTGATTGAGCGTCTGCTCGCGTTCGTCGTTCGAACTACCGATCCCTGCGCCACGGTTACGCCCGACCGCGTCAATCTCATCTACGAAGACGATGCAGGGCGAGTTCTTCTTCGCCATCGCAAACAAATCGCGAACACGGGACGCGCCCACCCCGACGAACATTTCGACAAACTCCGATCCGCTAATCGAGAAGAAGGGCACATTCGCCTCGCCCGCGACCGCGCGCGCCATCAAGGTCTTGCCGGTCCCCGGTGGTCCGACGAGCAACACGCCGCGTGGAATGCGTGCGCCGAGCGCGGTGAACTTGCCTGGCTCTTTCAAAAATTCGACGACCTCTTGCAATTCTTGCTTCGCTTCGTCCACGCCGGCGACATCGGCAAAGGTAATCGTTGGCTTGTCGCTAGGAAACATACGCGCGCGCGATTTGCCGAATGCGAGTGTCTGATTATTGCCGTTCTGCGCCCGGCGCATGAAGAAAAATATCATCACGCCGATAAATATCAAAGGCAAGAACCCAATGAGAATCGGCAACGCATCGCTCCATTGCGATGGTTTATCGTATGTGATGTCAACGGCGATAACTCGATCGGGAGACACATTCAAGTTGGTCAACGTTTTCTCGATCCCACTATCTCCAATTGACTTGCTGGATGTTGCCACAGAGCCGTCTTGGTAGACAATGTTAACCACTGTGCCGTTAACAGCGATACTCTTGACGGTACCCAATTGCACATCTCGCCCCAGCTTACTAATTGGGACGATAGTGGTCGGTGGCGGCGACTGAAAAAAGTAGAAATAGCCAGCCACCGCTACGACACTCGCCAGCAAAAGGATGAATCCGACACGACGCCATTTATTCTGAATCATAGGATTGTTTTCTAGTCCAATTGAGGTTGCTCGAATGCACGGAGGGGTGAAAAGAATCTGGACTAAAGTGAGCATCGCTGAACAAACGAATGCTCAGCGATGCATGGTTTGCAGGCGTCTCTACGCGAGCCAATGACGCGAACACCTGCCGGTTGAACTTGGAATTCTGCCGATGTGTATTCGTAATGCCCGGTGTTTGGGTTAGTAGCGATTCCGGTAGTTGCCGCGTGAACCACCGCGGTCTTCCTTCGGACGCGCCATGTTGACTGTCAAGCGACGACCGTCCAATTCGTGCTCGTTGAAGAGTTCAATCGCTTTTTGGGCTTCGACTTGGGTGGTCATTTCGACAAAACCAAAACCTTTGGGACGCTGGGTATCGCGATCCATAATCAATGCGATTTCCTTGATCGTGCCGGCTTGGCTGAACAGCTCGCGTAGCTGTTCCTCGGTTACGTTGTAAGACAGATTGCCTACGTACAATTTTGATTCCACTCGAGAATCTCCTTTTGGTCGGATAATGTCCAGTACGTGGACTGGCAATATCATGTGAATAGATCGTATGCTATCCGCCTCCACGTCTTTGGCGGATGACACGCATTAAAGCAAGAGAAAATAAAACGCCGCCCGGTCATCTGGTGCAAGCGGCGTAAATAGACCATATTTACTTGTCTCTACCGCCCGTATAATAGCACACTTGGCTAATATAAGCAAACACGTTTTCCGCTGTGGGTGTCCGTCAGAATTTTGGAACACTCAACCTTGCGAAGGTTTTGACGACAAATCAAATAGGATTGCCGTTCAACCTTCGCATTGTTTTTTCACCACCCAAAAACTTGACGCACACCCTTCCGTTATTTGTCTGGTGACGTTCCAGGGCATTCCAAACAAAACACGCGTCTTGCTGGATCATTCTTCAGTCAGTTCTGCGACAACCGGAAATTTCTCAAGCATCTCTGCTCCATGAGGCGCTTGAGCCAATTCGGCGGTCAAGTCCGCGCCGGCAGTGTGAATCACCTGATGAGTACCGGCTTGCCACAGAAAACTGCGCGTCACATCGTATACCTTGCCCTGGTACGCGACGAAGGATGCCGCGCCGTGTTTGCCGTTGTATTTGGCAAGATCCTTTTTGGTGAATCGGCGGTTCGGCATAGACCTGATGCGGTGACGTGTCCCAGGAACCTGGCGCGCTTTAGCGGAGGAACTTGCCGACCCAGGGCGACGTATCGCCGCGTCGCAAAAAGTGACCCGAAGGACCCTCGCCGAGGAATTCGGAAAACCACGACTCGTGCTCGACTTCTTCATTGAGAATCGCCAGAGCCAAATCATACGTTCGATGATCTTTACCGGCGGTCAAATTGCAAATGTGAGTATATCCGCGCACCGCGCACCGCTCGGCTTCGACCAGGATGGTCAGCATCGCCGTGATATTCGTCGGATCCTTCGGCAAGTTGGCAGGCGGGCAAGCAGACAGGTCGTGAAAATCCTTCATGTTGTCGGGCAACTTGCCGCCAAGTTCATAGATGCGCGGCACCAGCGCCTCAAAGTGATTGCGGTCTTCGATGCGCGCGGTCTCGGCGATCTCCTTGATCCCTTCACCCTGCAATCCGATCAGGTTTACTCGCAGGATTGTATAGTAATAAAATGTGGTGAGTTCTGCCGCGGCGTTCTTGACCAACAGTTCGACAAGTTGATCTACGTTCACGCCGGCTTTCTCGACCATCTCGCGTGCGACCTTAGCCATGGGAATTTACCTCCTCGTATTCGTTTCGTGCTTTCGACGATCACAAGTCATAGTAGCCACACCTACAACGACAGCATACACTTTCTTGACCAAAAATGGAATCACTTGGAACGTATTGTTTTTGTCGTAAAATGATTGAATACCTTGTCGCAAAAAACGACAACGAATTTGGTCGAGTCACTCAGAAGCAGAAATGCCATATACAGGAATGCATGTCTGCGGTATAATTGGACTAGTTCGATGTTTGATCGTTTTCTCTGTTTTACATAGGCAGGTGATACGATGCCAGTTAGGCGTCCACTGCTCTTTACTTTTGGTGCCGCACTCACTCTGAGCGTCCTCGCACTTGGGTTGACCGTGGTCACTCCGCTGAAAACGGGTAATCCCTTTCTGCTTTTCATCGTCGCGATAATAATCAGCACCCGCTTGGGCGGGCTGGGTCCCGGCTTGTTTGCCACCTTGTTGACTACGGCGACGAGTATTTACTTTTCCCTTTTGCCGATCGGCGCATTTGGCATCGCAAGTTTCGTGTTGATCGCGCTTGTCATTGTCGCGCTGGTTTCCCGCGACCTGACCGCGCAGAGGAAATCGGAGAAAGCGCGATCTCTGAACGAGGAATTGGATCAGCGCGTCGCCCAACGGACTGGCGAACTTCAAGCCGTGAACGAGCAACTGCGGCTTCTCGCGGCGCATCTCCAGTCCGCGCGTGAGGAAGAGCGCACCCACATCGCGCGCGAGATTCACGATGAGATCGGAACCCTGATGACCGCCATCAAAATGGATTTGGCATTCCTGGGTCGCGAGATCGGCGGAAACGGTTCACAGAAATCGCCTGATACCTTGCGCGACGAGATCAGCGCCACGACGAAACTCGTAGACGATGCGATTGAGTCGGTTCACCACATCGCGCGCGAGCTGCGCCCCGGCGTGTTGGATCACCTGGGATTGCGCGCCGCCCTCGAATGGCAGATGCAGGAATTTCAAGAGCGCGCAAAAATCGAGTGCCACTTTGATTCCAACTTGGATGAACTCGACCTGGACTCGGCGCGGGCGACGGCGGTGTTTCGCATCATGCAGGAAACGCTGACGAATGTCGCGCGCCACGCCGATGCGACCCGCGTCAAAGCGAATCTCCGGCAAGAAGACCCATACCTGATCTTGGAAGTGCGCGACAATGGCAAGGGAATTTCCGAAGCGCCCGATACTAACCGGTTTGGCATCCTGGGTATGCGCGAGCGCGCGCATGTTTTTGGCGGCGATGTGACGATCCACGGATCGCCGGGAGAGGGGACTGTCGTCACGGTCAGGATTCCGGTGTGATAGACTCAAGTCGCCGCGACCCAAGTCTATGGAGGAGATAATGACCAAGGTCACCTCGGTAATCAACGTCCTGGTTGCAGATGACCATGCGTTGATTCGCGAAGGGTTGAAAAAAACGCTGAGTGGCGAGTCGGATATGGCTCTCGCCGGCGCGGCAAACAACATTGCGGAACTGTTTACGCAACTCGCACAGCTCGACGTGAGCATTGTCCTGCTGGATATTACCATGCCGGGCGAAAGCGGGCTGGACGCCTTGAAAGAGTTGCGTCAAAAGTATCCGCATCTCCCGGTGCTGATCCTGAGTTTCCATCCGGAGCATCGCTTTGCGGTGCGCGCGCTAAAAGCCGGCGCCGCCGGCTACATCACCAAGCAAAGCGCGACGGAAGAATTGGTGCACGCGATTCGCAAAATTGTCAGCGGTGGCAGGTACGTCAGCGCCGCGCTCGCCGAAGAACTAGCCGCCGAATTGGATACCGCGAGCGACAAGCAACCCCACGAAACGCTCTCCGACCGCGAGTTTCAAGTGATGCGTCTGTTCGCCGCGGGCAAAACGAGCAGCGAGATCGCGCAAGAACTTGCCGTCACGCCGAGCACCGTGAACACGTATCGCATGCGGATTCTTGAAAAGATGAAAATGAAATCGAATGTCGAGTTGTCGCGTTATGCCATTGAGCACAAGTTGATCGAATAATTCGTCATCAAATCAACGCCGCTTGAATACATCGGACGCGTTGTCGTTAAATACGACAGCGCGTCCGATGTATTTACGACAAAAACCAACCTGTCCAATTGATTCCTTTTTCCTCCAAATCGGCGTATGCTTTATTTACAATTGAATCAGATTATGATTCAAACCACTTGCAACTCGGGGCGAAGGATGAATTCATGAAAGTATTTCTAGTAGATGACTCGGCGGTCATTCGCCAACGGTTGAAGCGAATGCTTGCCAATGTGCCAGGCGTCCAAGTCATCGGCGAAGCGGGGGGCGTGCAGGAAGCGACGGTCGCGATCTTTAAACAGAAACCGGATGTGGTTCTTCTGGATATCCACTTGTTCAACGGGAGCGGCATAGACGTACTCCAAAACTTGAAAAAAGTGGATCCAACTCTGGCGGTCATTATTCTGACCGACTATCCGTTTCCGCAATACCGCCAAAAGTGTATCGAAGCGGGCGCGGATTTCTTTTTCGTCAAATCCACCGAATTCGATCGGGTTGTCCCAGCATTAAAGCAACTCATGGAACGGGCGAGTCCCGCGACGCCTCGTCCGCCGACCGAATAACAAGGGCATTGTCAAAACTCATCACATATCGGTATCAGTGTAAGCAATGATAGTGGCGCGACTTGTGGCAAATGTCCACCCAGGTAGAGAAAATGATAGCACGTGATTCTTTGGAATTATCTTTCTGGGAGATGCATCCTATTTCTTGTACGGGATACTCAAGCCACGCTGGCATCACGCGCGTGGACAGTTGCTCAGCTTTCTTGCCTACGACCTCGTGCTCATCTTCAAATTCCTGTTTGTGTTCTCACTTGCTTTCGGGGTAGGGTATGGTCTGCTCGGTAGGTTGCTTGGCGCCCGCTGCACACATCTGCGGACCGACAGCAACGAAATATGTTTGTGAGATGCGTAGAGAGTACACCCTGGGAGATGTTTGTTATGGACCAAAGTTCGACCAATTCGACGATCAACCGCATTGCGTTTATCGGCAACTACTTGCCACGCCAATGCGGCATTGCGACATTCACCACCGATTTGTGTGAATCGTTTGCGGCGGAATATGCGGGCACAACCTGTATTGCTTTGCCGGTCAACGATATTGAATCTGGGTATGCTTATCCGGCGCGCGTTCGATTCGAACTGACCGAAAAAGACATTGACTCGTACCATCGCGCCGCGGATTTTTTGAATATCAACAATGTTGACCTTGTCTGCTTGCAGCACGAGTACGGCATCTTCGGCGGAAGCGCGGGCAGTCACATTCTTGCGCTCTTGCGCGAATTGCGGATGCCCATCGTCACCACTTTGCACACCATTCTACGGAACCCCGACGCGGATCAGCGTCGTGTCTTGGAACAAGTCGCCGCGTTGTCGGATCGCCTAGTCGTGATGAGCCAACGCGGCGTGGAATTTTTGCAGGAGGTCTATCGCGTGTCGCCGGAGAAAATTGATCTGATCCCCCATGGCATTCCCGATGTGCCATTTGTAGATCCAAGCTTTCACAAAGACTTGTTCGGCGTCGAGGGCAAAATCGTCCTGCTCAGTTTTGGATTGCTCTCCGCGAACAAAGGAATCGAAAACGTCATTGCCGCGTTGCCCGCGATTGTCGAACGTTATCCGAACGTCGTGTACCTCATTCTCGGTGCGACGCATCCTCACGTCATTCGAAACGAAGGCGAGACGTATCGTTTGTCCTTGCAATGGCTGACGCACGAGAAAGGCGTGGAAAGTCACGTGATCTTTTACAACCGCTTTGTGAGTTTGGAGGAACTCGTTCAATTTATCAGTGCGGCGGATATTTATATTACGCCGTACCACGACGCGGCGCAGATCACATCGGGCACTTTGGCTTACACACTTGGCGCGGGCAAAGCCGTCATTTCGACGCCGTATTGGTACGCGGAGGAGATGCTCGGCGAGGAACGCGGCGCACTCGTGCCATTTCGTGATCCGCCGGCGTTGGCGGAGCAAGTGATTGACTTGCTGGACAACGAGTCCAAGCGGCACGCAATGCGCAAGCGCGCGTATCTGTTTGGGCGCGAGATGGTTTGGTCGAATGTGGCGCATCGTTACATGGCAAGTTTCAAACGCGCGCGCGCCGAACGTCGCCATTTCACTCCGCCGGGTTTTCCGGCGAAGGCGCTCGACAGACATCTGGGTGAACTCCCGCCGCTTGTGCTCGATCACTTGCGGCACATGACCGATGAAACGGGGATGTTGCAACACGCCATTTTTACGGTGCCCAATTATCGCGAGGGTTACACGACCGACGACAATGCGCGCGCGTTGATGGTAAGCGCGCTTTTGGAAGAGCTAGGCAACGGCGAGGCGTGCGAACTGGCTTCGCGTTATCTTGCTTTCATTTGGTTCGCCTTCAATCCCAAGATTGGACGGTTTCGCAATTTCATGGATTACCAGCGACACTGGTTGGAAGACGGTGGTTCGGACGATAGCCACGGTCGCGCCTTGTGGGCATTGGGCACTGTCATGGGGCGCTCGAATACGCCGGCGCTACAGAGCATGGCGGGACGAGTATTCGAGCAAGCGTTGCCGGCGATTCTCGACACGACCAGCCCACGTGCCTGGGCATTCGCGCTCATCGGTATCCACGAATATCTTCGGCGATTTTCCGGTGATCGCAAGGCGAGCCAGGTGCGCGAGGAATTGGCGGAACGATTAATGTCGTTGTATCAACACCATCGTTCAGATGAATGGCGCTGGTACGAAGATGGGTTGAGCTATTGCAACGCCGCGTTGCCACACGCATTGCTGATGTGCGGTCAGTGGATGCCGAATGACGCGATGACTAAAGCCGGACTCGAGTCGCTCCGTTGGCTTGGCGACTTGCAACGCGCGGATGGCGAGGGTGGACATTTTGTCCCGATTGGCTCTAACGGATTTTATCAACGCGGCGGCGAGCGCGCCCGGTTCGATCAACAACCGGTCGAAGCACAAGCGATGGTCTCGGCGTGTCTTGAAGCGTACCGCCTCACCGGCGACACACGTTGGCGTAACGAAGCCCGCCGCGGCTTTGAATGGTTCCTGGGTCGCAATGATCTCAACCTGCCCATCTATGACCCGACCACAGGGGGGTGCCGCGACGGGCTGCATCCGGATCGCGCAAACGAAAACCAGGGCGCGGAATCTACGCTCGCTTTTCTGCAATCCTTGTTGGAACTCCGCTTGGCGGAGAATACACTTTTAGCCGTGGAGGCACGAACATAATGAGCGATCAACACACCGAACTTTTTTTTCGTCATCCATCCAATCCAATTTTGACCGCGCGCGATTGGCATTATCCCGTCCATACCGTGTTTAATCCCGGCGCGACGTTGCTACCCGACGGAACCACCCTGCTCTTGTGCCGCGTCGAA
Source organism: Chloroflexota bacterium (assembly GCA_016219275.1). Taxonomy (NCBI): domain Bacteria; kingdom Bacillati; phylum Chloroflexota; species Chloroflexota bacterium. The sequence continues at coordinate 79,797 of JACRBM010000101.1, read as the reverse complement.
GATCGGCGCGGGCTTTCGCACTTGTGTGTGGCGCGCTCCGCCAATGGCGTAGACGGTTGGGAGATTGATTCTCAGCCGACGCTATCACCGGATCCCGATCATTTTCCGGAAGAGCTCTGGGGGATTGAAGACCCGCGGATCACCTTTGTTCCCGAGTTAAAAAAATACGCCGTCGTCTATACCGCGTACACGCGCGACGGACCGGGCGTGTCCCTGGCGTTCACGGAAGATTTCCACCACTTTGAGCGATATGGCGTGATCATGTCGCCGGAAGATAAAGACGCGGCGATGTTGCCTCATCGCATTGGCGGCAATTGGGCTTTGATCCATCGCCCGGTCAGCGCACCTCGCGTGCACATGTGGATTTCCTACTCACCTGACCTGAGGCACTGGGGTAACCACAAAATGATGCTCGAGTCTCGGCTGGGTGCGTGGTGGGATGCGAATAAAATCGGACTCTCCTCGCCGCCAATCGAAACGCCAGAGGGGTGGCTGGTGATTTACCACGGCGTGCGCCGGACTGCGGCTGGCTCGATCTATCGGCTGGGACTCGCACTATTTGATTTGAATGAACCCGACCAATGTCTAAAACGCGGTAACGAGTGGGTGTTCGGACCGGAAGAACCCTACGAGGTACGCGGCGATGTGGACAACGTCGTCTTCCCGTGCGGCTACACTATTGCCCCCAATGGCGACACCATCAATCTTTATTACGGCGCGGCGGATACGAGCATCGCCCTCGCGACCGGGAGTATTCGTGGGATGCTCGCGTGGCTTGACAAACACTAGTGCGCTTTAAACCCGTGTAAGGTTGGGCAGTCAAGATGAGTGACCCAAAAGGAAAATGAGATGAAACCGGAACAACAATCCCAGCAGCCCACGCCGCAAAAGGAGATGGAGCTACAACAAGAGGAGGCGAAAAAATTGGGGCAACAACAAGATGAGAAACACAAGTCCCAACAAGAGGAGCGGCAACAATTGGAGCAGGAACAAGAACGGAAGCGCAAACTCCAACAAGCAGAGCGGCAACAACTGGAACAGGAACAAGAAAAGAAACGCAAACTCAAACAAGAAGCTCAACGGCAATTGGAACAGGAACAAGAACAAAAACGGAAAAGGAGTTGACACTAATGGCAAACAAAACAGCCAAGACTAAAACCAAACGATTGTCCAAAGGTCAGCGCACACACGTGCGGCGATTGAAGCAAGCGGCTCGCAAATCCCGTACCACGCCCAGCTAACCGATTTGTGAACCGCGGACCCTTTGGGATGGGCGCGCGTAGTTCCAGGATTACATCCAGTCTTGCACAGCGTAGAACGAAAAACACTGCGCGGTGAACCTTCGACTCGACGAGTTCATCGGCAAAAATGAAAGCGATGGAATGTGGGAGGCGCCAGTGGATATTCAAAAAGGAAGGGCAGTCCGCCTGAAAACCCTCGACCTGTCTCGGGCAAAGAAGGATATCAACTCTATTGCCAAGACAATGGAGGTCGCCGGTTTCGAGGGAGTGCAAAAGTACATTCGGGACTATCTCGGTCAAGCCGGCGTCGGGATTGGAAAAGAGGGGATTGTCACACTGGTTAATAGCGATCACCTCGTCAAGGTCAAATTCCTGGGTAACGAGAATGAATTTTTCATCCCGGCAACTCTCCTCGAAACAAGCGGTCGTGCGGTCGGGCAACGCTTTACCTTGCATCACAAGCTGGGTGTGCACGAAATGCCTGGGACATTCGCTCCCGTGGGTACGCATGTGGAGTTTACGGGGGCGGTCATCGAAGATGTTGGCGGGGGTGTCTTGGGGATCATGAACTATTATCGCATTCTCGATGGAGAGCACAAGGGAAAGATCTTGCGCTTTGCGCCGGGGTCTTCTTCGGAGTGGTCATTGAAAGAGGGCTAGACCCGCAACGGAATCTGTAGGTATGTGGGGACGATGCAAGTCGCGGAGCATCGAGCGATTGTGCGCGGGGAAAACACGCGCCCCTCGTCCACGCGCGCCGCGCGCAATCGCTCGCCAACGACGCGGCGCATTAGGAGACACCGCAATCTTCCCAGCGGCATATTTGCAACCGATGTTCTCTATGTTCTCTATGGCAAACTGGGGATAGCGGGAGTGCGTCAAGTTTTTGGGTGGTGAAAAAACCTTGCGAAGGTTCAACGGCAATCCTATTTGATTTGTCGTCAAAACCTTCGCAAGGTTGAGTGTTCCAAAATTTTGACGGACACCCGGGGGGCGACACCAGTTTGCCGCGTGTTTTAATTTGTGCTAAAATAATCTATAGAACCTCGGTGATGGGTCGCGAATGCACGGTGCATCCACGGCGTCGAGCATCCCCGCTCGTCGAAAAGTGCCCATCGCCAAATTACTCCGTTCGAGGGACCGAGGAGAAAAACCGTGTCCAATCACCCGATCACCCAGCCACCTGGTCAGACTTACACACTGACCGTGAATGGCAAAACGTATAATGTCGAGGCGACGCCCAAGACTCGCCTGATGGATGTCCTGCGCGATCAACTGCGGTTGACCGGCGTCAAGGATGGTTGCGCGACCGGGCATTGCGGTAGTTGTATGGTCATCCAGGATGGCAAAGCCGTGCGCGCGTGTCTCGTACTGATGGAACGCGCGAACAACACAACGATCACGACGATTGAAGGCATCGCCGACGCAAACGGCGTATTGCATCCGATTCAACAAGCATTCATTGATCACGGCGCGACACAGTGTGGCTTTTGCACACCGGGGTTTATCATTTCGACGAAAGCATTACTCGATCAGAATCCGCACCCCACGCGCGACGAGATTGACGACGCATTGAAATGGAATATTTGCCGATGCACCGGGCACAACGCGATTCTGCGCGCAGTTGAAGATTTGGCGGGGCATCCCATACCGCCATTGCCGTCCGTGAAAAATGCAATGCACGCGATCAGCCGCGCGTTGCCGCGTCCCGATGCAGTCGCCAAAGTAAACGGCGCCGGGATTTATGCGGACGATTTGTACATCGAAGGAATGTTGCACGCGAAAGTACTGCGCAGCGCGTACCCGCACGCGCGCTTGAAACGCGTGGATATGAGCAAGGCACGCGCATTGTCCGGCGTCGTCGCAGTGATGACCGCGGACGACATCCCAGGTCGCAAGGTTTTCGGCGTCCACGAAATTGATTGGCTCGTGTTGTGCCCCGAAGGGGACAAGGTGCGCTACGTCGGCGATGCGATTGCGCTCGTCGCGGCGGAGTCGGAAACGATTGCGGAAGCCGCGCTCAAGTTGATCGAGGTCGAGTACGAACCGTTGCCGGTCGTGTCGAATCCAAAACAAGCCGCGCAACCGGATGCGCCGCTCGTCCACGAACATCCCGAACGATTTTCGAAAGAGGCGCACGGCAATTTCCTCGCGCACTTTCATCTCGAAAACGGCAACCCCGCCGACGGCTTTGCGCAGAGCGATGTCGTGATCGAGCGCGAGTACACGACCCAAACGGTCGAGCACGCGTTCATCGAACCGGAAGCCGGACTCGCGGTGCCCGATGCGACGGGACGCATCACGGTGTACTGCGGCGGACAAATTCCGTTCAACGACCGCGCGTGCATCGCCGCATCGTTGAACGTGTCCGAAGAAAAAATTCGCGTCGTGAATTGTCTCATCGGCGGCGCGTTCGGCGGCAAGGAAGACCCGACCGTCCAGATTCACGCCGCGCTCCTCGCGCAGAAAACGAAACGCGCGGTCAAGCTCGTGTTCAGTCGCAAAGAATCCTTGCTCGTGCATCCCAAGCGCCACGCGACGATCATCAAGATGAAAACCGGCGCGATGAAAGATGGCACGCTCGTCGCGCACGAGGTCGAGATTTACGGCGACGGCGGCGCGTACGCGAGTCTCAGCAATCATGTGATGCTCCGCTCGACGACGCACGCGGCGGGACCGTACCAAGTGCCGAACGTGCGCGTCAACACCTACGCGATGTACACGAACAATGTTCCGTCCGGCGCGTTTCGCGGATTCGGCGTGACCCAGGTTGGCTTTGCGATGGAGAGCCAACTGGACGAACTCGCGCGCGCGCTCAACTTGTCGCCGCTCGACATTCGGCGCAAGAACATTTTGAAATACGGCAAGCGCACGCTCGCGGGTCAAGTAATGATCGAAAGTTGTGGACTCGAAGAGTGCTTGGAAAAGGTCGCCGCCGAAATGACCAAGCACGATTTCATCGCGATAGAAGGCGACAAACGACGCGCGTGGGGCATCGCGTGCGCGTACAAAAACACCGGCTATGGCAGCGGCGCATACGATGCGGCAGGCGCAGAGGTCGAACTCTTCGCGGACGGGCGCGCGGCGATTCGCGCCGGCGCGGCGGAGATCGGGCAAGGACTCGTCGGCATCCTCGCGCAAATCGTCACCGAAGAACTGGGTGTGCCGTACGATCAAGTCGAGGTGCTCGTCGCCGACACTGATTTCACACTCGACGGTCAAGCGACGACCGCGTCGCGCCAAACGTACGTCACTGGCAACGCGGCGCGGCACGCGTGTCGCGAAGCGCGTGCGTTGTTGAGCCAGGTCGCGGCGGAAATGTTGGATGCGTCGCCAGAGAGTTTGGCGTTTGAAAATGGGAATGTGATTGTAAGCAAGGGAAATGAGGGAAATGAAGGAAATACCCTTAATTCCTTCGATTCCCTTATTTCCCTCAGTGCCCTTGATTCCACTCGTAGCGTTCCACTGATAGACGTCGTCAAGCAAGCGCGGCGCGAAGGACGCGTGCCGAAAATCAGTTATCAGTACGTCGCGCCCAAGACCGATAAATATCAACACGTCGCATTCGGGTTTGGCACACAAGCCGCGCTAGTTGAAGTGAATGTCAAGACCGGCGAGACGCGCGTACTCAAGGTGATTGCCGCGTGCGATGTGGGACGCGTGATGAATCCGCTCGCGTTGCTCGGACAGATCGAAGGCAGTATTTCGATGGGGCTGGGCATGGCGTTGCAAGAAAATTTCGTGATGAAAGATGGTTACGTGCAGACCGATTCGCTGTACAAATGTCGTTTGCCGACGGTTGACCAAACGCCGGAGGTCATCGCGTTCTTCGTCGAAGACGAAACGCGCGATGGTCCGTACGGCGCCAAGGGCGTCGGCGAACTCGCGTCCATTCCCACCGCGCCCGCGATCATCAACGCGATTTTTAACGCGACTGGGATTCGGTGCTATAATCTGCCGGCGGACAAGGAATGGATGAAGCGAGCATTGGAAATTGGAAGTTAGAAATTGGAAATTTCAAGTTGGATGCTCACTTCCAACATCCAACATCCAAGTTCCAACCTCTAGCTTCCAACGTCCAACATCTAATTTCCAGAAACAACGATGCTCGATTTCACACCCGCCATCACCGGACAAATGACGTTCGCCCAGTTCGCGGCGCAATTCTCGGTGAATGATCTACGCCGATTCACGAACGAGATGATTGACGCGCAACTCGCGCTCATCGCCGATTGCGCCGACGCCGATGTCACCTTTGTCCCGAACGATCCTCTCGCACACGATCAGTTTGCCGAAACCGAAGACGAATTGACGATTGCGTGGACTCTGGGGCACGTCATCGTTCACGCGACCGCCACATCGGAAGAAGCCGCCGCCATCGCGTGCGAGCTCGCGCGCGGCGTACCGTTTCGCGGCGGACGTTCGCGCGTCGAAGTACCCTGGCGCGCGGTGACGACCATCGCGCAATGCCGGCAGCGTCTCGCAGAGAGTCGGCGCATGCGCCTCGCGTTGCTCGACGCGTGGCCCAATCAACCTGACTTGCAAAACGCGTACCAGGTCAGACCAGGCGCAGAACCGCGCAATGCGGTCGCGCGGTTTATTTACGGTTTGAAGCACGACACGGATCACCTGAAGCAAATCGTGGAAATTGTGAAGCAAGCAAAAAACAAGGATGAAGGATGAAGGCAGAAGGATGAATAAATTCTTCAGTATTCATCCTTCTGCCTTCATCCTTCCGCGTTCAAGGAGAACACGATGCCAGACGTTCGCTTCAACAAGTACTATCGCTACAATGAACTGACGCGTATTCTGAAAGCGTTCGCGAAAGAGCATCCCAAACTCGTCAGCATCGCCAGCATCGGCAAGAGTTACGAAGGGCGCGATATCTGGGTCGCGACGGTGACGAACACGGCGACCGGCGACGCGAAAGAGAAACCGGCGCTGTGGGTGGACGGCAACATTCACGCGAGCGAAATCTCGCCGTCGTCCGCGTGTTTGTATCTCATCAACAAACTCGTCAACGAGTACGGCAAAAAACCGGACGCAACCCGCGCGCTCGACACGCGCGCGTTCTACATCTGCCCGCGTTTCAATCCTGACGGTGCGGAACTCGCGCTCGCGGACAAACCGAAAATCGTGCGGTCGAGCGTGCGCCCGTACCCGTACGACGAAGATCCGATCGGCGGACTCGTGCAAGAAGACATGGACGGCGACGGGCGCATGTTGATGATGCGCGTGCCGGATCCGAACGGCGCGTGGAAAATTTCAGCGGAAGAACCGCGCTTGATGGTGCGCCGCGATCCAACCGAAAGCGGCGGGACGTACTATCGCTTGTTGGCGGAAGGTCGGCTCGACGATTACGACGGCGTCATCATCAAACCGCAACCGAAAAAAGAGCGGCTCGACCTCAATCGCAATTTTCCATTCGAATGGCGACAAGAAGGCGAACAAACTGGCGCGGGTCCGTACCCTACTTCGGAACCGGAAGTGCGCGCGGTCGTGCAATTCATCGCGAGCCATTCGAACATCACCGGCGGCATCGCATTCCACACGTACAGCGGCGTCATCTTGCGACCGTATGGCACCAAGAACGACGAGTCAATGCCAACCGAAGATTTGTGGACGTTCCAAAAAATCGGACAGAAAGGGACCGACCTTTCCGGTTATCCCAACATTTCGGTCTATCACGAATTTCGCTATCACCCGAAAGAAGTCATCACCGGCGTGTTCGACGATTGGCTCTACGATCATCTCGGCATTTATGGATGGACCGTCGAAATCTGGAGTCCGCAACGTCAAGCCGGCATCAAAGAGTACAAGTTTGTGGATTGGTATCGCGAGCATCCGTTCGAGCACGATGTGACGATGTTGCGTTGGAGCGATCAAGTTCTCGGCAGCAAGGGTTACATTGATTGGTACCCGTTCGAGCATCCGCAACTTGGCAAGGTCGAACTGGGTGGCTGGAATCAGTTGTACGCGTTCCGCAATCCGCCCGTCGAATTTCTCGAAAAAGAAATCGCGCCGTTTGCCGATTGGGCAATCTGGCATTTGCTCATTTCGCCGAAACTCGAATTGATGGAAACGAGCGCGACGCCGCTCGGCAAAGGCGCGTATCGCGTGCGGCTCGTCGTCAACAACACGGGCTGGCTGCCGACGAACGTGACCAAGCAAGCGTTGAAGAACAAGACGGTGCGCGGCATCGTGTGCGAAATCGAATTGCCGAAAGGCGCGACGCTCGAAACCGGCAAACTGCGCGAGGAACTGGGTCAACTGGAAGGACGCGCGTACAAACCCGCCGCGCCGGTCGGTTGGAGTTTCAACGATCAAACCGACGACCGGCTCAAGGTCGAGTGGGTCGTACACGCGCCGAAAGGCGGCACGGTCAACCTGGTCGCGCGGCACGAACGCGCGGGCACGGTGCGCGCGAAAGTGAAATTGTAAATTTTAGCCACGCCCTTAAGGCGTGGCTAAAATTTAATGGCGTTCGTAGATGAGCGTTTCCGGATCGGGTGTGACCGGCGGCGCGTCTTCATCGCCCAACACCATGAAATCGAGAAACTCGTCTTCGCCCAACACCGGCGTAATCGCTTCACCGAGCGCGTTCATCACGCGTTCGATCACTGCCTCGTCCGGTTCGCCTTCGAAATCAATCCCGGCGACGCGTTGCGGATCGCCGTTGCCCACCTGCAATTCAAAGAGATACGCCGCGCGAATTTCGGAATGACTCGCGAGCGCGTTCTTTAAGGTTGCGAGCAACGGCTCCGACGCCGGTTGCGAAAGCGGACCAAACGCGACGCGCGTGCCGGGTGGAATCGTCATCTGCGCCGCGCCCTCGTCGCCTTGCTCCGTCGGCATTATCCCGGACGCGAGCGCCTGAATCTCCCAGCGCGTCAACTCGCCGCCGACGACCGGTCCCGCGACGTTGATGAGCATACTCTCAATGTTCATATCGAGCGCCATCTGAAACAGATTCGGCGCGCTGACCGCGATGAAACTGCTGCCTTGAGATTTCCACGTGGTCATGGATTCTTCGTCCGTGAACGCGAACAAGGCGAACTTTTCTTCGTCGTCCTGCGCTACGATGAATTCGACCGGTGTTTCGCCTTCGACCGGTCGCCAGCCGATTTTTTTCTGCGCGCCGGGTTGCGGCGCGACGGGCACAAGTAACGTGCTTTGCAAGAACGCGGTGTAGAGATCCCGCCGTACATCCGCGTTATCTACCGATGCCACGGCTTGCATCGCGCGCACGAGTTCGGCATTTGTCGGTGTTGGTTGAGCAGTTGCCATTTCATCCTCCTTGGATTCTAAATCACGTACTATTTCCACAAATCATTTGCAATTTCGGTCATTCCGAGCGATTCCAATTTCTCGCGGCGCGGCTTGCCGCTCTCCCAGTCCCACTCGCGATACGTATAATACTCGCGCAGCATCGGTTCGAGTTCGACGACGTGTCCTTCCGTGCCGCCGTCGGCGAGCACGCGCGTCAACAATTCCGGTAATTTCTCGTTCGCGCGCGCGTCATAACCCAGTTTGAGATTGAGCGCGCGTTTCAAGTTCCACATCCGCTCACCCCAACCCAGGACGTGCTCCATCGTCACATCGAATCCGGTCGCGGCGGCAATCATCGCGACCATGTTTTGCACTGGCGGATTCGGGAAGATGCACTGGACGAGCGAGGCGCTCACCGCGCGCCAATCCTGATGCCGCGCGACCAACGCGGCTTTGCCACGCGTCTCGAACCGGTCCATCGGCAAGACACCCAGGTCTTCGAGCACGCGCCCGGTCTCGACGAAATAATATTCCGATTGGTTGTGGCTCGCGCCAATCGGCGAGGTGGCGTAGACGAGCGCCATGCCGCTCAACGCGCGCGGATCGTGCATCGCCAATTCCATCCCGTTGATTTGCACCGCGAGCGATTCAACGCCGTACCGCGCGCCGAACGATTGCACACCCTCCGCCAACGCGTCGCCGATGCCTTCGCGCCGTGCGATCATCTCGACTAGTTGCAACGCGCACGCGGCGTCGCCCCACCGGACATCATCGGCAAGAATGCCTTGCTCGCGCAGAAACATCGCGAACGCGATGGATGAACCGGCGCTGATCGAATCGAGTCCGAGCGCGTCACACTGTGAACCGATGTAGGTGATCGTTTCGAGATCGTCCACGAGCATCAATGAGCCGAACGCGACGAGTGTTTCGAGCTCGGGTCCTTCGCGATGCGGCAACGCGTGTCCTGCCGCGTGTTCGACCTTGCGTCCGCACGCGACGAGACATGCATGGCAGGTTCCCGTGCCGGTAAGAATCGTCTCGGTAAGCGTCGTGCCACTGATCTTGGAAAAATCGAACGCGCCTTGTGTCCAGTACTTGACCGGCAGGTCGCCGAGCAGACCCATGTAATCAATCGCGCCGCCGGTGCCGGTTGCCTTGAACATTTGTGTGGACATATCGTCGGGCAACATGTCGAGCGCGGGACGCCACGCGGCTTGGAATACGGCAGGGTCGCGCAGTTCGATTTTCGCGTTACCCGCGCGCACGGCAATGGCTTTGAGATTTTTCGCGCCCATCACTGCGCCCATGCCACAGCGTCCGGCAATTCCTTTTTTCGACCCAGGACGCGCGCTCGTCGCGAGGATCATCGCGTACTTGACGCGATGTTCCCCGGCGGGACCGATCGCGGCGACGGTGAGTTTCGCGTCGGCGAGTTCCGCGCGAATCGCGTCGCCCGTGTCGAACGTCGTCTTGCCGCGCAGATGCGTCGCGTCGCGTAACTCGACGCGATCCTCGCGAATCAACAAATAGACCGGCGTTGGCGCTGTGCCGCGCACGATGATGCCATCGTACCCGGCACATTTGAGATCGGGACCGAAAAAATTGCCGGCGTTCGCTTCGCCGTACAGTCCGGTCTGTGGCGAACGCGCGACGACAACGAAACGTCCCGCGCTCGGCGCGGGCGTCGCGTCGAGCGGACCGGTCATGAAAATCAGCGGATTGTCCGGACCGAGCGGGTCGGTGCGCGCGTCAATCAAATCGTAAAGATAACGCGCCGCGAGTCCCGCGCCGCCCAGGTATTGCGCGACGTACTTTTCGTTGAGCGGCTCGGTCGTGAATGTGCCCGAGGTCAGGTCAACGACGAGAATTTTTCCGGCGTAGGAATTCAAACCTCACCCCCTAGCCCCCTCTCCTCTAGCCACGTCCTTAAGGACGTGGCTAGAGGAGAGGGGGAATGGGTTGCTCGGCGAATGTGTTCGAGAACTTGGGCAAGATTGTTTTCAATCATTTGATTCGAAAAACGCAAGACGCGAATGCCATTTGCTTCGAGATATGCCGCGCGAATTTCATCGTGTTCCTTTTGCGAAAGGTCGCGATGAATTTCGCCAGCGGCTTCGATTTCGAGTTGATGCTCGACGCAAAACATGTCGAGGATGTACGGTTCGAATGGGTGTTGTCGGCGGAATTTCAATCCACCCAAACGGCGCCTGCGCAACGCGTTCCACAAAATTTCTTCGGCGCGGGTTGGAGTGCGGCGTTGTTCGCGCGCAGTGTAAACGGCTTGAGAAGTAGTCTTGCCGCGCAGTTTCCTTGTCATACGCGTTGCTCCTGTCATGCTTTGCTCTTTGTAGCCCCCTCTCCTCTAGCCACGCCCTTAAGGGCGTGGCTAGAGGAGAGGGGGTTGGGGGTGAGGCGATCAAAAATCCACCGGCTTGCCCACGTACGCGTACTCGAACAATTTTCGCAACTCGGCGCGCTCGGGTTGGCGCGGACTGGCAACGATCTGCGTGTCGTTCTCCGCGTGGTCCATCATCAACTCGAGCGCAGCGTCATAGTCCGCGCGCGCAATGCCGAGCGACGCGGCGTTTGTGTTCGAATCGAGTTGCGTTTCGAGCGCGCGCACTGCCGCGATAAATTTGTGCGTCGCGTCCTCCACATCGCACGCGTCCATGCCGATGAAACGCGCGAGGTCGGCGTAGCGATAGTGTCCGGCGTTCGCCGCGAATTCCATCGTGTACGGCAAAAAGAGCGAGACACAGCGTCCGTGCGGAACGTGAAACGCGCCGCCGAACGCGTGACCCAACGCGTGCGCGAGCGCGCACATCGAATTGATGAATCCCAGCCCTGCCATCGCGGCGGCGTTGTGCATTTTCTCGCGCGCCGCGGCGGCGTTGCCGTCATAGTACGCTTGCGGCAAGTATTCGAAAATCAAGCGCGTCGCCTGCAAACACATCGCGTCCGAAAAATCACTGTGCCACGTCGCGGAGTATCCTTCAATCGCGTGCGTCAACGCGTCTAGTCCGGTGTCGGCGGTGAGACGCGGCGGCATCTTCATCACGAACTGCGGATCCACAATCGCAATCGTCGCCAGCGATTCGCGCGAGCCGAGACCCAGTTTGCGTTTCTCGTGTGTGTCAGAGAGGACGATACCCCAGGTCACTTCTGCGCCAGTGCCGCTCGTTGTCGCAATCGTGATGAGCCGCGCCTTGCTGCCCAGACCCAGGTATTCGAGCGGGCTGATGCCGTCGGGCGGGAGATCGGGACGTTCGTACAACGCCCACATCGCTTTTGCCGCGTCCATCGCCGAGCCGCCGCCGAGACCCACGATCCAGTCCGGCGCAAACTCGCGCAAGAGTTGCGCGCCGCGTTGAACTGTTTCGAGACACGGCTCGGGTTCGACCGCGGCGAAGACGCGCGTTGCGATGTTCGCTTCGGCGAGTTGTTGCTGGACCAATTCGACGAAACCGAACGCGACCATTTGCGCGTCGGTGATGATGTACGCGCGCGTGCCGTGAATCTGCGCGAGGTACGACAGCGCGCCTTCGCCAAACACGATTTGCGGACTGTTAAAGAACCACATCGTTCCTCATTTCCGATTTCTAACTCGGACAAGCCGCAACCAAACAAAGCAATTTAGGACGCGGATATTTTTCTTGTCCGCGAAAATCCGCGTTTATCCGCGTCCCAAAATCTCTTGCTTGTTGCGCAACGCTTTCATTGGATAGGCACTACAGTTCAAATTCTGTTTCGATGCGCGTGCACGCTTTGATGATTTCTTGCGCGGCTTTGACGTTCTTCATAATCATCACCATGTTGCCTTTGAGTTTCAACTGCCCGGTCATCAACGCCTGAATCGGATCCAATTTTGCAGTGACGACTTGTTTCCATTTGGCGTACTTGCCCGACATGACAAAAGCGGGTGTCATTGAATTGGGATCGGCGACGATGGACGCCGCGCGCGATTTGCCATGCCACAAATCCATGTAGAGATAAAGCGGTTGCGTAAGCGCGCCGTCTGGCTCGACGACAAAATAAAAATCACCTTCCCAGCTTTTTGCCGCGTCCGCGTACGCTTCACTCGCGTTCAATTGATCGTGCAGTGCTTGCAACCATTCCGCCGAACCGAATTTGAGTTTTTCCATTGTCGCGTTTGCTCCTTTACGAAATTATAACACAAGGCAACGCACTGTCAACGAACACGCGCCACCCCTCTTGCGCGCAATTTCGATTTGGATACAATCGTCATGCAACGATTTCAAGATACAAGTGTTATGTTTTTTAGCAGCGACCGCCGTGGGGATATGCGATTTACCCGGTGGTTCATTTTTTGCCAGACACACTTGGAGAGGAACAAGATGGTTCAAACTAAAACGGCTGCGAAGATGCAAACCGCGCCGCGTGACGCGCAACTGCCGGTCACACGCGAGCAGGGTTTGGAATTTTTGCGGCAAATGTTGCTGATCCGCCGATTCGAAGAACGCGCGGAGCAGGCATATACCGAAGGCAAGATCGGCGGATTCTTGCATCTCTACATCGGCGAGGAAGCGATTGCCGTCGGCGCGATGGCAGGGCTGAACGCGGACGACGATGTGGTGACGCACTATCGCGATCACGGCTACGCGCTCGCGCGCGGCATTGATCCGAAAAACGCGATGGCGGAATTGTACGGCAAAGCGACCGGCATCTGCAAAGGCAAGGGCGGCTCGATGCACTTTGCCGATCCCAAGAAACATTTCTGGGGCGGCTATGCGATTGTCGGCGGACACATCCCGCTCGCGGTCGGTTTGGCATTCGCCGCGCAGTACCAAAATCAGCCGCGCGTCGCCGTCGCGATTTTTGGCGACGGCGCGACGAACATCGGCATGTTCCACGAATCGCTGAACATGGCGAAGGTGTGGAACGTACCGATGATCATTCTCGTCGAGAACAATCAGTACGGCATGGGTACCGCCGTGCATCGCGCGTCCGCCGTGCCGGACATGGTGACGAAAGCGCTCGGCTACAACATTCCGGCGGCGCAAGTGGACGGCAACGACGTGCTCGCGATGCGCGATGCAATGATGGTCGCCGCGCTCAAAGCGCGTCGCGGCGAGGGACCGCAGTTCATCGAGGCAAAGACGTACCGTTTTCGCGGTCACTCGATGGGCGACCCGCAACGCTATCGCACGAAAGAAGAAGTCGAAAAAATGAAGGCGCGCGATCCGATTGTGCGGTTCGAGCTTCAACTCGTCGAGCACGAACTTGCGACCCAGGATGATTTTGCGTTTCTACGCAACGACGTGGATCGCGTCGCCAGCGAAGCCGTCGAGTTCGCGGAAACCAGCCCGTTCCCGGATCCGTCGGAATTGTACTCCGACGTGTTCGCGCCGGAGGCGTCCAATGGCTGAGAAGAGTTATCGCGACGCGATCAAAGACGCGTTGCGCGAAGAAATGAAACGCGACGAGCGCGTGTTCATCATGGGCGAAGAAGTGGGCGTGTGGGGCGGCACGTATGCCGTAACGCGCGGCTTGCACGACGAGTTCGGCGACAAGCGCGTGCGCGACACGCCGATTGCCGAAGCGGTCATCGTCGGTGCGGCGATTGGCGCGGCGATGGGCGGCTTGCGTCCGGTCGCGGAATTGATGACGATCAATTTTTCGCTCGTCGCGATTGATCAAATCGTGAACAACGCATCGAAAATGTACTATATGTTTGGCGGACAGTTCAACTGCCCGGTTGTGATTCGCACCCCGGCGGGCTGGGGACAACTCGCCGCGACACACTCGCAAAGTTTCGAGGCGTGGTACGCCAGTCTCCCCGGCTTGATCGTCGCGATGCCGGGCACGCCGTACGACGCGAAGGGTTTGCTCAAGAGCGCGTTGCGTTCGAACAACCCGGTGATGTTCATCGAGCACGCGCGATTGTACGGCGTCACGGGTCAAGTGCCAGATGGCGAATACTTTGTGCCGTTTGGTAAATCGGATGTGAAGCGCGCGGGCAAGGACGTCACAATCGTGACGTACTCGCGTATGTTGCATGTGTCGCTCGCCGCGGCGGCGAAACTCGCGCAAGAAGGCATCGAAGCCGAAGTGATTGATCTGCGGACGTTGCGTCCGCTGGATATGAACCCGGTGATTGAATCGGTGAAGAAGACGCATCGCGCGCTCATCGTCGAAGAAGACTGGGTCTCGTGCGGCATGGGTGCGGAGATTGTCGCGCGCATCGCGAAGGACGCGTTCGATTACCTTGACGCGCCGGTCGAACGTCTCGGCGCGATTGAAGTGCCGATGCCGTACTCGAAACCGCTCGAACTGATGGCGCTGCCGGAAGAAAAGCATGTCATCGCGGCAGTCAAGCAGATGATTGCGTAAATCCGCAGGGGAGCGGAGGGGCAGAAGAGCAGGGGAGATTTTTCTCCTCTGCTCCCTTGCTCCTTTGCCCCCTGCTCCTGGGAATAACACAAATGGCTACAAATGTATTGCTCCCCGCCCTGGGCTTTGATATGACGAGTGGCGCGGTGGCGCGCTGGTTGAAAAAAGAAGGCGACGCAGTGCGCGAAGGCGAACCGATCGCCGAAGTGGACACGGAAAAAGCGACGGTTGAAATTCCGGCATTCGCGACCGGCGTTCTGCAAAAAATTCTCGTGCCCGCCGGACAAAATGTGCCGGTCGGGACGACGATCGCGATTGTTGGCGCGCCGGGTGAGACAAGCGCAATGTCTGTTTCGCCAAAATCGAACGCGCCGGTCGCAACAGCGCCGACCCAGGTTTCGGAAACGAAATCGCAACCAAGCAACGGCGATAGCTGGGTCAAGGCATCGCCCGTCGCGCGACGCATCGCCGAGGTCGAAGGTGTGAATCTGGCGGATGTGGCTGGCACCGGACCGAACGGTCGCATCATCCAGCGCGATGTCGAAGCGTATCTCACACGTCGCCCAAGCGGCGTACCCGCGCCCGCGATGTCGGTTGCGCCGCGTGCGCCCGTCGCACCGACACCAACCTCACCCCCATCCTCTCTCCTAGCAGGAGAGGGGCGCAGGGAAGAGGTTGCACTTTCGCGCATTCGCCAAGCGATTGCGCGGCGCATGACCGAAAGCAAGACGACCGTCCCGCATTTCTACGTCACGTTCGAAATCAACATGACGGACGCGATGAAGATGCGCGAGCAGTTGAACAATCTTGCGTCGGCAGAGGACAAAATTTCCGTGAACGATCTCGTGGTCGCTGCCGCCGCAAAAACGCTCAAGAAATGGCGCACGTTCAACGCGTCGTTTCGCGGCGACAAGCTCGAATTGCATGGCGACATCAATATCGGCGTTGCGGTTGCGCTCGACGATGGACTCATCACGCCCGTGCTGCACCACGCCGACCAGAAATCGTTAAAGGAACTCGCGCGCGATACCAAGGCGCTCGTCGAACGTACGCGCGCAAACAAGATGAGGGCGGACGATTTGACCGGCGGCACCTTCAGCGTGAGCAACCTGGGCATGTACGGCGTCGAAGAATTTTCCGCGATCATCGTTCCGCCCGAAGCCGCGATCCTGGCGGTGAGCGCGATTATCAAAAAGCCCAGCGTGATCGGCGAGCAAATTCAAATCGCGCAAATGATGAAAGCGACCATCTCGGTAGATCATCGTGTTGCCGATGGCGCGCAAGCCGCGCAGTTCATGCGCGACCTGAAAGCGTTGTTGGAGAATCCGGTCAATTTGTTGATTGACTGAGTAGCGTGTTGGCGTTTGGAGGTTCTTCCAACTTGAATTTGATTATCCGCGAATCACGCGAATCTCCGCTAGTAAATTTTACATTTGCGTGATTTGCGTGATTCGTGGATAAGCTTCCGATTGGAATCAATAGTCCATCTGAAAATGAAGAGAGACGTTGGATCTCAACGTCTCTCTTTTTTTACACCTGGATGTATTGTTTCCACTCGGGCAGAATGTCGAGCGTGAGCACCAAGTACGTCGCGCGTGGAATCTTGGGTTCAAAGTTCGGATCATAGAAATGCATCCCGGCTTCGTGCACCGAACGTCCGCCTTTGCGCGACTGGCACGTACGGCAAGACGTGACCGTGTTCGACCAGGTGTTCGCCGGTTCGCCGGTCTTTTTGCATTTCCATTGTGGAATAACGTGATCCACGGTCGCGTCGCGATGATTCATTTTCTCACCGCAGTACTGACACGTGTAGTGATCGCGCACAAGCACGCCGCGCCGCGACCACGTGGCGTTGCGTTGCGGCACATGCACGTACCGCTTGAGACAAATCACGCTCGGAAATTGCCAGGTTTGGTTGATCGTGCTGATCGTGCGACCGCGCCGCGTCTCGACAAGCTCCGCTTTGCCGGAGAGCAACAGCGTCAGCGCGCGCGACAAACCGATCAACCGCAAGGGTTGATAAGTGCTGTTGAGCAAGAGAACGGATTGAACCACCATTCCTCCTGAGAAACCACTCACCGATAAACAAAAAGGCGAAGGACGATGAACGACCTTCGCGTGATAACACACAGGCAAGAAAAAACGCGAAGGGCAAGCGCACCTTCGCGTCGAGAATCAACAGCCGGAACGAGCCGGTCTATCGCAAATGTCTCGACGCGTGGTCAAACATCACGCATTGGCAAATACACAGAATCGCGAACAAATTCTTGGTTCTCATTTCGGCGCTATTCTAGCAAAACTGGGGGAAATCGTCAAATCGAATGAGACAAGAGCCAAGCCCTTGTCGCAGGATTCTGAATCGTCAAAATGAACTTGTTTTACCGATGTATTTTGACGACCGGCGACCAGGATGATGCGCCGCGTTTGAAGCAGATACGTGTTTTGACTTTCCTCGTTCGGCGCACTATAATGAAAATGGTAAGCAATGCGGCTTGCGCCAATATAGTGGTACCGAGTGCCTCTCTCAACAAAGTTGGGAGAGGTTCTTGTTTGTGAGTACGGCAACATGAATCTTTCTCGTGTTCACTTTTCGCGTTCTGCGGTCTTGAGTCGGCGCTTGAGTTTGGAACGGTTCCGAGTGCAAGTGTCCAATGCTGGGCTGAGTTTCAAGGTATTGTTGATTATCGTCAGTGTTTCTCTGATCGGCGCGTTGACATCCTCTGCGCTCGTCCTCACGCTGCAACGGCAACAACTCATTGACAATTCGTTGTCGGCGACCACGCGCTTGAGCGACGGCATCCAAGCCAGTTTGGAATATGCCATGTTCCTGAATGATCGCGAAATGGCGAATCAGATCATTCAGAGGATCGTGCAAAAGCAAGGCATCGAACGCATTCGCATTTTGGATGCCGGCGGTGCAGTGACGGTCAGTTCGTTGCCGGGCGAGATCGGCAAACATTTTGATTATTCGAATCCCGCGTGCCAGTTCTGCCACGCCGGACACACGCGCCCCAGCAACCAAACAACGATCCACGCGGTGCCCGATCAGTCTGAAGTATTGCTCAATGTCAACTTGATCTACAACAAACCCCAGTGTTATCAATGCCATGTTCCCCAAGAAAAAATTCTCGGCATCCTGGTGGTCGAGTTACCATTGGCGGATTTGAGCAACCAATTAACTGCGGCGTTCTGGCGCATTTCTATCGCCGCGTTCGTCACGCTTGGATTGATGGCGGGACTAATGATCCTGGCATTACGGAAACTGATCATTCAACCGGTGCGAGACTTGGACAAGGGGATAGCCGAAATTCGCGCGGGCAATCTGGACTATGCGCTGCCGGCGCCGAACCACGACGAACTGGGCAACCTTGCCGAATCCTTTGATGCCATGCGCCAGCAACTTAAATCGTCGCATACGGAAATGAAACGCCGCGAACGAGAAGCGACCATGCTTCATCGTTTGATGCTAAACATTTCCGCATCGCTGGAACTAGAGCACGTCTTGGACGCGATCGCGCGAGGCGCGCGCGAAATGCTGGATGCCGACATCGGCGTCCTCGCGTTAAACGACGAGAACCCACGCCAGATGACTGTGAAAGCGTGCCTCGGCTGCCGCACCAACATCCTCGACGGACTCGCGATTCCAAGCGTCGAATCGAGTTCCGACCCTTTCTCCGCCAAACCGATTTATATCGAGTGTTGGAGCTTGGATTTGCCGATCCCGCGCGTCGCGGAACTGATTACACACGAGGGTATCGTTTCGTCGCTTGCCGCACCGATGTGGTCAAACGGACGGCGGTACGGATATGTCGGCGTGATGACGCGACAGCGCCGGCATTTTACGCGCGATGAGACGGAACTTTTTATGCGCCTGACCCAGCAAGTGGTCGTGGCAATCGAGAATGCCGAACTCTACCAGCGCGTGCGTCCGCTCGCAATCTTGGAAGAACGCGACCGCTTGGCGCGCGAAATGCACGACAACCTCGCGCAAATGCTGGGTTATATGAATATCAAAACGGCGATAACCGACGATCAGTTGGCAAAGAACCAGATCGCTCCGGCGCGTTCCAGTTTGCTCGAACTGAAACAGATCGTCAAAGAAGCGTACACGGATGTGCGCGAAGTGATCTTCAATTTGCGTTCGACGACCTCGGGATTCGGGCTGGTTCACACCCTGGGCGAGTATCTGACCGAATACCGCGCGCATTACGGCATTGACGCGCAACTCGTGGTCGAGCCGGGATGTCACGCCGATTTTCCGCCGGAGATCCAAGTCCAGGTCAATCGCATCATTCAAGAGGCGCTGACGAATGTGCGCAAGCACTCGGGAGCAAACCAGACACGCGTGCGCTTTGAACAAATGGATCGCCAGGTGCGGATCAGCATCGAAGACAATGGCAAGGGATTCGACCCAGCACACCTGAACCAAGAGAATCACCAACATGTGGGATTGCAGATCATGCGGGAGCGCGCCGAAAGTGTAGGGGGAGAACTGATGATTGATTCGCGAGACGGATCCGGTACTCGAGTTATGCTTCTCGTACCCATTTATCCAGTGGTTGAGGCGCCCCATGAAGACACAGCGTATCTTGCTAGTAGATGATCATGTCTTGTTCCGCAAAGGTGCGGCGGCAATTCTCTCCACGCGCACCGATGTTGAAATCGTCGGCGAAGCCGGCGATGGATTTGACGCAATCGAACGCGCGCGGGAGACCGTGCCGGACGTCATCCTCATGGACATCAACATGCCGCGCTGTAACGGCTTGGAGGCGGTCAAAGCGATCAAGGAAGAAATGCCTCACGCACGGATCATCATGCTGACCGTATCGGACGATGATCGCGATTTGTTTACGGCGATCAAGAATGGCGCGGACGGCTACTTGCTAAAAAACCTGGAACCGGCGCAATTGTTTGAAATGCTCGATGGAATTAGCCGCGGCGAAGCGCCGGTTTCCGGATCGCTCGCCGCCAAGATATTGAATGAATTCCGACAACCGAGCAAGCATTCCGTTGACGCGCAAGAAACTCGGAACGAATTGACCGCGCGCGAAATTCAAGTGCTCGAGTTGATCGTCCAAGGCGCGACGAATCGCGAGATTGCGGCTGCCTTGTCTATTGCCGAAGACACGGTCAAAATTCATCTCCGCAACATTCTCGAAAAACTGCATCTCAGTAATCGAATTCAAGCCGCCGTCTACGCTGTTCGGCAAGGTCTGGTTCACGAAGGAGCGAATCCAAGTAACTCTTCCGGGCGATAACGAATTCCACGCATAACTCGACCGGGCTATTGAAAAATAGCCCGGTTTTTATTTCCAAAATCACTCGAACGAGTATGGCGAGCCACGCGCTGATTGGCGATAATTTCGGTGGTGACCCATGACGAGGGTCGCGAAATCTCTCGGTGTTGCCTGCCGGCGGCATCGTGAGATTTCGTTTTTTGTGCATGCGCGACTCGGAAATCACATCCGATCGCTTTGGAGTGTTCTTTAGTTTGAAAGGGGGTCAGAGAGAAACATGGATGAAACAAAGAAGGGTGTCTCCCGGCGTGAGTTTGTAATCGGCGGCGGCGCGGTCGTTGCAGGGAGTGTGGTGCGTGGGTTGGTTGGGGTCCCCATGCTTCCAGAAGTCGTCATCAAAAAGATCCCGGTCGAAAAGCCCGTTGCCAAGCCAGCCGCGGCTGAAAAGTACCTGGTCGTAGACAGCAAGAAATGCGCGGGTTGTCTGACTTGCATGTTTACCTGTTCCATCGTCCACGAAGGCGCGGCAAGTCTTTCGGCATCGCGAATCCAGATTGTCCAGAATTCGCTTCAGGCATTCCCGTATGATCTGACCATGTACCAGTGCCGCCAATGCACCGATCCGTTGTGCGTGGACAATTGCCCGACCGGCGCGTGTAAGGTGGATGCGGTGAATGGAAACGTGCGCGTCATTGACCAAGCCAAGTGTATCGGTTGCCAGACCTGCCTGAAGACGTGCCCGCATCCGCCTCACCGAACGATGTGGGACACGGCTACAAAGAAAGCCACCAAGTGCGACTTGTGTACCAACACACCGTACTTTAACAAACCCGATGCCTCCAAGCCGCAGCAAGCGTGTGTGCTTGTCTGCCCGATGGGCGCGATTTCGGTCGTGAACAAAACGCCCGATCAGACGGATGACGGCGGCTATGACGTGAACCTGAGAAAGACCTAAGCGAGCGCAGGTTAGGGACAACTAACTACAAGGATTAAGGAAGGTAAATATGGCTAACGGATATGCAGGCAAGATTCTCAGGGTCAATCTAACGACCCAAACCATCACGTCTATCCCAACGAGTCAGTATCAGCAGTGGGGTGGCGGTCACGGCATAGGCACCGCGATCTTTTGGGACTTGTGCAAAGACAAGACGATCAAATTCAACGATCCTGGGAATGTCGTCACGATCATGACCTCGCCCATCACCGGCACGCAAGCGCCTTGTGCGGGACGCGTCGAAGTCCAGGGTATCGCGCCCCAACCGTACCCAATCGAGTGGTTCAATCGCAGCAACTTTGGCGGACGTTTCGGTCCCTTGCTGAAAATGGCGGGCTGGGACGGCATTGTCATTGAAGGCAAAGCGAACGCGCTCTCTTGGCTCAAGATCGTTGATGACAAGGTGACGATTGAGGATGCCAAAGCTATCAAAGGCATGGACTGTTGGGATACGCAATCTTATCTCTGGGCATTGCAAGCCGGCAATGTTTCCGCCGGTCAGTGGAGCACGGTTGGCAACGGCTTTAGCACGCAACGACCAGCCGTTCTCTGCACCGGTCTCGCCGGCGAAAATCAATCGCGCATTGCCGCGCTGATTCACGATGCCGGCAACGGCGCGGGAGAAAGCGGCTTTGGCGGAGTCTGGGGCTCGAAGAATCTCAAGGCAATCAGCGTGATTGGGACTGGCATGATTCAAGTGGCTGACCCCAAGGCGCTGATGGAAGCTCGCTTGTGGATTAAAGAGAATACGTTGGGGGTCGCGGCTGATACTGCGCAAGTTGCGACGTTCAGAGCGTCCGGTTGTTCGGGTTGTTCTATTCCGTGTCGAACGCGTTCAGCATCGAACACCAACAATGAATCCCAGTGCGTAGATACCTACTGGTATGCGGGCAGAAGTCTGCCGTTCGTCAACCCGAATATGTCCGCGATGGAAGCTCGCCGCGCAACCGACTTGATTCAACGCTACGGACTCGATGCGATGGAACAGTACATGTCGCATCAGTACGTCCGCAAGTTGTACGAAATGGGCGTGGCTGGTCCCGGCAA
The DNA here is from genome assembly GCA_016219275.1 of Chloroflexota bacterium. Taxonomy (NCBI): domain Bacteria; kingdom Bacillati; phylum Chloroflexota; species Chloroflexota bacterium. The sequence goes on along the minus strand of JACRBM010000101.1, from coordinate 57,658 downwards.
AAAGATTGATACGAAACCTCTGCCGATGGAAGCGTACGGCACGTTGGGCTTTGCCGAAGAATGGTTGAAAGCATTATCCAGCCGAACCGGCATCGGCGCTGACCTAGCCGAAGGCGCGATCCGAGCGGCGGCAAAGTGGGGCAGACTCGAAGAAGACCTGGAAAGCGGTTTACTGCAATTCCCGCAGTGGGGCTATCCGTACCACACGACGATGGAACACACCTGGGCGCTTGGCTCGTTGATGTCCGAACGCGAGATCAACGAACACTCGATGCGAACGCTGTTCCCCTCCGCGGATGTCGTCAAAACCACCACGGCGGAGCAAGTTGCCAACATCGCGGCAAAGAAATTGATTCCGTACGAAGGCGACCCGTTGATGGTCAACTACGGTCACGGACCTGACGGCGTCTATTCGATCCATGGCGCGAAACTCATCGCCTGGATGCGGCACTATAGCCGGTTCTGGAAACAATCGGTGTTGTACTGTGACCAAAGCAACTACATTCCCAGCTTCATGACCAGCACCCGCGCCAAGGTCGGTCTGACCCCGGATGCGGAACCCAAGTTTTACAATGCCGTGACCGGTCAGAACATGACATTCAAGGATGGCATGACCCTGGGTCAGAAAATCTACAACATAGACCATGCCATCTGGGTGTTGCAAGGGCGACATCGCGACCTGGAGCAATTCGCCGGATTCATGTACAAGCCGGGCGCGGCGTATGGCGGCATGGGTACGGACAAGAGCCAGATGTTCCTCTGCGCCGGGCACAGTGGCACCACGAACTATCCGGTCTACGAGAATGGCAAATGGGACTACAGCGGTTTGAAGGAAGTCTACTTTACTAAGGAAGGCATCGAGCAATTCAAGGACAACTTTTATACCGTCGAAGGTTGGGACCTCAAGACCGGCTGGCCCACCCGAAAGCTATTGGAAGGGCTAGGGCTGGGCTTTGTGGCGGACGCGCTGGTGGCAGCAAACAAGCTGGCGTAAATCGGATCAAGAAATTCAGGCGTAGTGCGGAGGGCTTCCCGTCGAGTAGAAGGAAGCCCTCTTGATTTGACAGATGCGATACGCGTACTGCATAATCAAGTAGAGGCAGGTTGAGAGATGGATATCTTATTAGCAAGCGCCGGCGTCAAAATCAAAAGTAAACATTCGCGGCTTAGTCCGCCGCTTGGACTGGCGTACATTGCCGCCGTGTTGCAACAACATGGATATGGCGTCACGGCTCAGGATTTCAATTTCATGACGGACGACCCGCATCACATGCGCATCATCCTCCAGCAGTGGTCGCCGCGCCTTCTCGGCATTTCCGTGTTGACCGAGACGTATCCCAACGGTCTGAAACTCGCGGAACTCGCCAAGCAGATTGATCCAGGCACAACCGTGATTATGGGTGGTCCCCACGCGACGGTCATGTACGCCGATATCCTGAAAAATAAAAGCGTTGACGTCGTGGTTCGGGGTGAGGGCGAATATTCCATGCTTGAGTTAGCCGACTGCCTCATTCGAAATATCGGCGACCTGTCGCAGATCAAGGGAATCGCGTACCGGCAGGATGGAAAAATCCGCGTGACTCCCGACCGTCCGTTCATTGCCAATCCCGATGAACTGCCCTTCCCGTCTAGAGAACTTTTCCCGCTTCCACTCTATGAACAACCGGGGCAGGTGTTATTGTCACGCGGAGGTTGTCCATTCAATTGTTGTTTTTGCGCCGTCAACAATATCTGGCAAGGCGGACGGCGATTCCGGAGTAACGACAATGTAATCAAAGAGATTCTCCATCTCTACGGTGAAAACGGCGACGCGGACATCAGTTTCTCCGATGATACCTTCACGCTGAATCGCGCGCGGATACTCCGGCTGTGCGAACAGTCCAAAAAACTGAAAGAGATTTTTCCTTGGCGCTGGGGATGCACCACTCGCGTGGACTTGGTGGATCAAGAACTCATTGAACGAATGGTCGAATCGGGTTGTTACGCGATCACCTTTGGCGTTGAAACCGGCTCGCAAGAGGTCATGAGTGCCATCGCCAAGAAAATAACCTTGGAGCAGGTCAAGCATTCAGTCGGAATGGCGCGCGATGCCGGTCTATCGGTACTATGTTCCTTCATGTTTCCGCACCCGCAGGATACGACCGCAACAATCCGCGAGCAGCAGCAGTTCATGAAAGAACTGGTCACGATGGGCGCACAGGTGAGTTTGGCGTTTACCACCCCGTTTCCTGGGACTGACTATTATCATCACATGGACGCGCTTGGCATCCGGCTTTTAACCGACAAGTGGGATGAGTTCGACGCCAAGCATCTGATTATTGAAACAAAAAATCTGGATCGGGGAAAATTAGAGAAATTGTTTCAGGAGATGATTCAGGAAGTCGGATTGAGCCATGATTAAAAGACCCTGGCACCGGTTTCGCGATGGCGAGACCTGCGCCTCCGGCAGAGTTCTGCGGGATCGTAATCGAACCGTCCATGAATCAGTGTCACGATTGCTTGTTGCTTTGAAACAATCCTATCTCAACCGCCCACGCCGCAATCTGTGTGCGCGCGCTGAAACCCAACTTGTCGAGAATGTTGCCAACGTGTCCTTCAATCGTGCGTTCACTCAACACGAGCATTTCGGCAATCTCACGATTCGATTTTCCTTGCGCGATCAATGCGGCGACCTCGCGTTCGCGCGCGGTCAGTCCGCCGAATTTTTCTTTCGCGGCTTGGCGAGGTGAGAGTGCTGGCGCATCCGGCATATCGGGAATTTTGATTTCGGCGAGGGCAAACTCGATGGCTTGCTCTACCGTCATCGCTTGACCTGTTGCCCATGCCGCGTTGAAGGCGGCGGCGTCGAGTTGGGCGCGCGTACGGGGAAGATATTTTTCGCAATCGTCGCGATAGACCGGTGGCATCGGGGTTCCCAATTGTTCGCGCAACAACTCTGCCGCGCCAAACAGCCGCGCCGCGCGTTCGGGAAGTTGCACCACGGTGGCGAGGTAGCCAAGCGCATCCATCAAGGATGGAAGATAGTATCGGAGGTCGCCTTTTCTCGCTTGCACGATACCTTCTTTCAAGTAATTGTTCGATTCGCCCAAGTTTCCTCTGGTCAGTTCCAACATACCCAGGTAGTACAAATCGAGGACGAGTAATTGATGGGCTTGTCCCATATCGCGATGAACCGACAAATTCTTTTGCAAGAGCGCGCTTGCTTCCGTATAGTTGCCTTGTCGTCGCGCAATGTCCCCCAACGCCGGACGTGACGTTGCCGCGCCAAATTTGTCACCCATTTCTTGGTGGATGCTCAACGCTCGCTCGATGTAATCCTTTGCCTGAGGCAGATTTTTTTCAAAGTAATCAATCATTCCCAAGTTGTTTAGAACTTGAGCGTACATGTGCATGTTTCGCATTTCTTTATACAGTGCTGCACTCCCTTCAAGCGCAGAACGCGATGTTGCATAGTCAGAGAGACGCCGCATGACCAAGCCCAGGGAAAATAGACTGGACGCTAAACAAAAAAGATCGCCCGCTTGACGACTCGTCTGGATGCTTTCTTTGGCAAGCGCGCATGCGTGAACAAGATCGCGATCAAGATTTGCCCACGCGTAGCGCGCCAGCGTATGACCAAGCCAATGCTTGCCTTCTTCACCCAAGTCCCGCAGAATCTGAATGCTTTCTTCAAAGAGTGGACGCACCTCATTAGCATATCCAGAACGACTCGCCATTTCTGCGGCAACGCGTAAGGCGTTTGCACGCGTCAGTGTTTTTCCTTCGTTTCCTTTCAACAAGCTGACCAATCGTTCGTACACCTCAGTCCAAAGAGCGCGCTTGCCCCAAAAATCCCACAACGCTCCTCCCAAGCGTAATCCCATTTGAATTTTCTGGGTGCTGGTTGACCAATCGAGCGCGACTCGGAAATTGTCCAACTCGGCGCCCAAACGATTTAACCACCTCCCTTGCTCTGCGCCGCGCAGTTTGGGTTCGGCTTCTTCAGCCAGATTCACAAAATATTCCAAATGGCGATTCTGCACATTCTCGCGTTCGCCCAACTCGACCAATTTCTCCCAGACATATTGCCGAATCGTCTCCAATATTCGATAGCGCGTCGCGCCGCCGCGCGTTTCCGCGAGCACGAGCGATTTGTCCACGAGACGCGATAGCAAATCAAAAACCTCTGACGCGATGATTTCATTCTCCGCGTCATCCTGCCGCCGCGTCACCACGTCCGCGCAAATCGCCTCTGCCGCCTCAAGCGTCCACCCGCCCGCGAACACCGACACGCGATTCAACGCGATCTGTTCTTGCGCCGATAATAGATCATAGCTCCAATCCATCGCCGCGCGCAAAGTTTGTTGACGCGGCAGAGCCGTGCGACTTCCACCGGTGAGCAATCGAAACGAATCGTCGAGCCGCGCGGCAATCTGTTCGACCGCCAACGTCTTGACGCGCGCGGCAGCAAGTTCGAGCGCGAGGGGCATCCCATCAAGGCGCGCGCAGATTTGCGCGATGGCTGGCGCGTTCGCGTTCGTCAATTCAAAATCAGGTCGCGCGTCACGCGCGCGCCCGATGAACAAGCGAATCGCTTCAAACTGCGCGAACGATTCGAGCGGCGGTAATTGTTGGAGATGCGGAAGCGCGAGCGGCGGCACGCGAAAAGTGATCTCGCCCGCGATATTCAATCCTTCGCGACTCGTCGCCAAAATTTTCAAATCGGGGCAACTCGTCAAAAGTGTCTCGACTAATTGCGCGCAAGCATGAATCACATGCTCGCAATTGTCCAACACAAGGAGTCCATTTTTCGCGTGGAGAAAATTCTTGAGCAGATCAATCGCCGTGACTTGACCAGCTTGACGCAAATCGAAAATGGACGCGACAGAGTGCGGAACGAGCGCGGGATCCGCGAGCGACGCTAACTCGATCAGCCAGACACCATCGGGAAACGCGGCGAGTAGATCGTCGGCAACTTGTAACGCGAGCCGCGTTTTGCCCGCACCGCCCGCGCCGGTAAGTGTGAGCAAGCGCGTACCCAGACCCTTCGGGTCGCTTGCGCGAAAACCCGAAGGGTCTAGCAGCCGCTTGACCTCGGCGATTTCTTTCTCGCGCCCGATGAAGCGCGTGAGAGGAATTGGCAGGTTGTTCTTCACCGGCGCTTTATCTTCTGGCATTGCGGATTCTCACCCTGGGACGCCAATCTGGCTCACCCACCCACACCCAATCTGCGTTCGTGTGCCCAACCCAGTGTATTGAGTTTGATGCCGCCCTGATGATCTACAGGATATCCTTGAGGAGATTGGTAATTGCCACGTTGATCACGATGAACGCGCAAAAGATGATGCCTGCAATGACTGCGCTGAGCACCAGTTCGCGGAGCGTGTCCCCAATGTTGCCGGGCAATTTCCCATGGTAATGACTGAACAAGTTGAACACAAAGACATAGGCGGCGACGCCGAGCGGGGGAATCGGCAAAATGAAACGCATGTTTTCAGAAACAGTCGAGCGGAAAAGATAGAGCAACAAACCGGTCAACAACATCAAAAATCCTGCCACTGTGATCGTCAAGATATTCACCTTGAGCATTTCATCGTTCATTGAATCCCTCGCTTATGGCGCGATGCTTATTGTAACGCCGCCAACGCCGCGCGGGTGCGGTCTGCGTCCGGTCGCGCGGACATCGCCTCGAAGAGCGTGAGTGCTTGCGCGAACCAATCACGCGCCGCCGCGACATTGTGCCGCGCCTGTTCTAGTTCACCTAGTTCGTACATTGTGCGCGCGATTTGCCATCGTGTCTCCAATCCTTGGAATAATTCACGCGCTTGATTCAGACGCGTTTCCGCTTTAGCGGACTCGTCCGCTAGCGCATGTGCGACCCCCCATGCGCGATGTGCAATCGCAAGATACAATTTGTGACCGTCACGCTGCGCGAGTTCTTCCAGCCGCGGCGTGTACGCGCGTAACGCGATCAGATCGCGCGCGCGCGCCGCGCCGTCCGCCAACATCATATACACGTCGTGGTCGTGCGCCATCGAGCCGCGCTTGACCGGCTGCCCCGATAATCCGAGCGCGCGCTCGATGTTTTCTTTGACGAGAGCGAACTCGCCCTCTGCCTGCAAGGGCAGAGACCTTCAGTAAAACTGATTCCTCTGCCATTGATCGGGTTGCCCAGACATTCCGATCATATAGGCGTACGATTCCTGGGTATAGACTCGAGCTCGTTCCTGCTCGCCACGCAACGCGTGGACCGTCGCGCTCAGCGCGACGAAAAATCAGGTCTCGCCCACACGCTCGCGCGAATACCGTCGCTCGAGGTCGCGCCAGCGTTCTTCCGTTGCGAGAACCGCGTCCCACCGATCCAAGCGAAACAAACAGTGCGCTTGAATCCCGATCGTATTCACCTGTTGCTCCGTCGCCTGGATACGCGCGGCATCATTTTCCGCTTCCGCCAGATAGGGCAGAGCTTGGGCGTATTCGCCAAAATACATCAGCGCGACGCCGACCCCGCGCAACGCATCAATGCTTTCGCGCGCGTCGCCCAAATTTGCCGCGCGGCTGATCTCCAAGCGGCGATTCGCCAAATCCAAATGCTCGCGCAACAGACTGCGCCCGTCCAACACATTCGCCAGCGCGCCCAATGCTTTGGACAACATCCCGGCATCGTCGAGTTGCTCTGCCATCTCCACCGCGCTCTGCGCGAACCGTTGTGCGATATCCCAATCGGGCGGCGTCTGGTTGCGCCACGCATCTATCGAAAGCGCGGTGAGGAGTTGCACGGTTTCTGGGTGCGGGGGCGCGCTGGTCAGCGTTCGCAAATTTTCTTCCACCTGTGCGCGCGATTCCATCCGGATTTCGCTCACCTGGCGATACACTGCCGCGTCCACCGACCATTTCGCATCGGTTACGCTTTGGATGATCTTGCGATGCAAACGCACCACGATAATCTTGTCGCCCTTCATCTCGCGCGACAAATCGAGCGCTTGCCGGTAGAGCGCGATCGCCTGCGCGAAATCGCGCACGAGCCGGTACACGTCTGCCAGCTCTTCGATTAATCCCAGATGAATCTCGGTTTGATCGCCTGGCTCGATCAACTCGAGCGCGTGGCGAAGATTCTGGATGGCTTCATCGTACGCGTACACCGCGACCGCTTGCTGTGCGGCTTGGCGCGCGTACACGATGGCTTTGGCGCGTTCGCCCGCCTGCGTAAAGTGGTATGCTAGCAAGCCATACAATCCTTCCAACCGCTCCGCGAACAAGGTCTCCATCACTTCACCAACGCGGCGATGAAACGCGCGGCGGCGTTTCAGCAGGATCGTTTTGTACACTGCTTCCTGGGTCAAGGGATTGCGAAATGCGTATTCCAGTTCGGGCACGCGCGCGGCTTCGCGAATCATTTCGAGACGGATCAGCGTGCCCAGGTGTTTATCCACATCCTGGCTTGCTTCATCCACCAATTGCAAAACGCGCCGATAGAACGAACGCCCGATGACCGAGGCGATTTGCAACGTCGCGCGCGTCGCGTCTTCGAGCCGATCCATCCGCGCCGCTAACAGCGATTGTAAATTATCGGGGATGGCAAAGTCCGCGCCCGCGCTCGTCGCCTTCCACACTCGCCGCGTCACGCCGTTGACGGTCCGCTCTTCGGCGATGACCGCGCCGCTGTCAATCAACGTCCGCACGACTTCTTCGATGAAGAACGGATTGCCGCCGGATTTTTCGAGAATACTCGCGCGCAAACGCGTGGGCAGTTCCGGCATCGCCAGCAAGCGATTCAAGAGTTCGTTGCTCTCCGCATCGGAGAGCGGGCGTAGAGCGACTTCGGTGTAACGATGTTGATACTCGGTGTCGGCAGCGACCTTGATCTGCCAGCCGGGCGATTGACGCTCGGAACGCAGAACGCACATCACGACGAGCGGAATCTCTTCGGTCAACACCAAAAGTTGGCGCAAGGTTTCGATGGAGGACGCATCGCTCCAGTGCATATCGTCGAAAACCAGAACGGTCGGTTGCTGGGAAAAGCGCGCGCGCCACCAATCGCGCATTGCTAGGCACAGCTCGCGTTTGAACGTTTCACTGTCAAGCGGCGCGCCCGCGGTTTCGCTCTCCAAGCCGAACAACGCGTCAAAGAGTTGGCGCGCCGACGCGCGACGTTCCTCCGCCACACCTTCGACCAACGACGCGAGTTTTTCACGCACGATGCGCGGCGGGTCTTCATAGCCGATTTCGCTCACGCGGCGAATCAAGTGTTGGAATAATCCGTACGCCTGATTGGTTTCGTACGAGAGACTCGTCGTTTCGTACCACTTGCCCGCGGCGTTGCCCAGTTCGTTGAACGCTTTATGCGCCTCGCTCACGAGACGTGTTTTGCCCAAGCCCGCTTCGCCCAACACGCACACGATTCGCCCCACGCCCTGCTTGAGATCCGTGATGATCCCGCGCAAGGTCAGTAGTTCTTGTTCGCGTCCGACCATCTCGGCGTGCAGACCTTCGATGCCGCGCGGACGCGCCGCGCTCTCTTTGCGCCCCAGCACGCGGTACGCGGGCACGGGTTCGCGCTTGCCTTTGACTTCGATACCGCCCAGGTCTTCCAATTCGAAAAAGGACTTGACCTGTTTGTGTGTGTCCGGCGCGATCTGCACCGTGCCGGGTTGCGCGGTTTGTTCCATCCGCGCGGCAAGATTGATGGCATCGCCAATCGCGAGATATTCCATGTGCAGATCGGTGCCAATGTTGCCGACGACGACCAGCCCGGTGTTCAACCCGATGCGCATTTCAAAATCGGGGACGCGTTTTTTGGCGAGCAGTTCATCGCGATACGCGCGGATTTGTTTCAGAATGTCGAGCGCGGCATGAACCGCGCGGACGGGATCATCCTCGTGCGTGATCGGCGCGCCGAAGAACGCGAGCACGCCATCGCCCAGCAATTGCGCGATGGTGCCTTCGTAGCGATAGACTGCTTCACTCACGCGGCGATGCGCGCCGGAAACGATTTCGCCCCATTCTTCCGGATCCATCTTTTCCGCGAGCGCGGTGGAGTTGACAATATCGCTGAACAGCACGGTGACTTGTTTGCGCTCGCCGACCATTTCGCCGCTCGTGCGCGCCGCGTCGAGTTTCGCTTTTAGTTCCTGGGGAATGTATTGTTCGAGGCGCGATTCTGACGTGGCGGGATGTAAAGCGCGCGGTTCCGGTTTCGCCGGCGCGCTTGGCGGAATCGGCGCAGGTGCGGTTGCTTCACGGGGTGGCGTTACTGGCTGGGTCGGGGAAATGCGTTGCGCGCGCGGCGATTCCAGCCGCGCGGCTTGCCAGAACAAGCCGGACGAATCCACAAGCCGGAGTCCACAGTGGTCGCAAAAACTCGCGTCATTGGAAAGCGCAGAATTACAGCGCGGACAATTTTGGACGAGCAGAGTTCCGCAATGTTTGCAAAAGTTGGCTTGGTCGCGATTGGGAGTGTTACAGTTGAAGCAAATCATAAAGGGCACGTTCCAGTTTTCCAACTGGGATTGTACCTTTGATAGGCGTGTTGTCAATGGGGTGCGCGGATTCTACGCCTTCAAACTCACTTCGCCCCGATTGCCATCGCAGTCTGGAGGGAGTTGTTCGCCCACCGACAAGAATAAAGAGCAGAAACGCGATCAGGGTGGGGCGTTCAGGTAAAGTAACTCCCCTGTCAATGGGTCGCCTTTCGGTAACATTTTCTCGTGACGCCACTCGATACTGTCATTGAGGGTCGTTTGGCAATTTGACGGCACGCGGATCTCGGAATATAATAGTACTGAAATATGATTTCATAATGTGAAATAAAGCAATCTACCCAAGTCAAAGATGACTACGAAAACAAACAACAAGAAAACCTATCAGGTCCAATCGGTGGATCGGGTTTTCAGCATCTTGCAATGCTTTTCGCTTCGCAAACCGGAGCTCTCCCTCCCCGAAATTTGCGAACTGACCGGCTTGCCCAAGCCGAGCGTTTTTCGTTTCCTCGCCGTTCTCGAAACCGCGCGCTTTATCGAACGTACCCCGGACGGACAAAAATATCGAGTCGGTATTCGCGCCTTCGAACTCGGCAGCATTTTCCTCGCACACGTGTCCGTGGAACATCTGGCGCGCTCATTTATGGAACACCTCACCGAACACTATGGCATGTCCTGCAATCTGGCAATCTTCGACCAGGGACAGGTCGTTTACATCGCGACGACCGACCCACTCGCGCCGATGCGCTATAACCCGATTATCGGTTATCGTCATTATGTGCACTGCTCCGCATTGGGCAAGGCGCTCATCGCCGCGTTGCCTTCCGAGGAAATCCTCGCCATTCTGAAACAACGCGGGATGCCCGCGCTCGCGCCCAACACGATCACGAACCCCGATGCCTTGCTTCGAAATTTGAAGCAGGTACGTGAGAATGGTTATGCGCTGGATAATCAGGAGGGCGGCATCGGCGTTTGTTGCATTGCGGTGCCGATCTACAATCACTTGGGGCAAGTTGCGGCGGCGATGAGTCTCTCAGGTCCCAGTCCGCGATTCACATCGGACACCATGTCCGATATGGCGCACCAGCTCAAAGAGAGCGCCCTCCAAATTTCTCAACGACTTGGCTGGCAAGCTCAGAGTAACCGCGCCTCGTCGCGATTCACAGCCGCGGTGCGTGGTCGCAAAGGGAGGTGATCTAAACAAAGCGTGGATGTATCTTATTTCAGATTGGGCAGAACTTTCAGGAAAAAGCAAATGGAGGATGAAGATGTTACACAAATCTGCAATGGCGTTGATCCTGGGGATGATTTTGCTTTCTATTCTGATCGCGTGCGCCCCAGCCCCCGCGCCCGCCCCAGTCAAAGAGACGGTCGTAGTGAAAGAGACTGTTGCTGTAACCGTCAAGGAAACGGTTGCCGTTCCGGTGAAAGAGACTGTGCGGGTCGTCGTTACCCCGACTCCCGTACCGCCACCCATCAAAACGACCGGTCCCGTTTTTATCGGTTCTGGTGGTATGACCGGCAAGCACTATAATCCGATTTGGTTGACTAGCAACCCACAATTCTTGTCCTTCCCACTGATTCTCCCCGCGCTGACCTGGTTCGATGACAAGGTGCAACCGATTCCACATTTGGCAACCAAGATTGACGTGAATGCGGACGCGACGATCTATACATTCACGTTGCCGAAGGAAGCCAAGTGGAGCGACGGCACGCCGCTGACTGCCAAGGATGTGGCGTTCACATTCAAACTCGCGCTTGATCCGGCAATTGGCGCATCGGCGTGGGCAAACAATTTCTCCAGCATCAAAGGCGCATCGGATCATCAAAAAGGTACGGTCAAAGAGGTCGAAGGCATCAAAGTCATAGACGACCAGACCATTCGTTTTGAACTCAAAGAGCCGAACGCGTCGTTTTTGTTTAACACCTACCTGGGAATCTTACCTTCGCACATCCTGGGAAAGGTTGATCCCAAAGAAATCGAAAAACATGCGTACGTGGATGCGCCGACGGTCACGTCCGGTCCATTCGATTTCGTCAAGTACGAGCCAGGGCAGTATATCCAGTTGAAGAAGAAGGCGAATTACTGGGGCACATCCGCGAACCTCGACGAAGTTTACATCAAGTTGTTTGAACAGACCGCGACGATGCTTGCTCAACTCGAAGCCGGCGAATTACATCTGGCGACGATTCCGGCGGAAGAAATCGCGCGTTTTCGTAATCTCGCGCATATCGAAGTCATGCCGGTCAAGGGCATCGGTTACTATGTCGTCCATATTGACGCGCGCAACAAAGACCAACTTGCCGCGTTGATGAAATCGAAAGACCTGGGCGGCAAAGGGTACGCAACGATCACCCGCGTCCCCAAGCCGTATTTGCTCGACAAACGATTCCGCCAGGCGCTCGATTTTGCCGTGGACAAAAAAGCGGTCATCCAGGTCGTCGCTGGCGGCGAAGCCGCGCCGATCTACAGTTCGATCTTTGGTCCCGATTGGGCGGTCAATCCCAACCTCAACAAGTACGACTTGAATCTGGACAAAGCCAAGTCATTGATGAAAGATGCCGGCGTCGTGTTTGAGAAAGACATCGCGACCTGGGAAGGCAAGCCGATCACACTCGTCTATCTTTCGAACACGAGCGAAGAGGCGCGCAAACTAGGCGAAGTCTTGCAACAGCAGTTATCGAAAGTAGGCATTCGCCTGGACATCAAACTTGTGACGAGCGCCGCATTCTTGCAAGCCGCGATTGACGGCGAAGGCGATCTGATTCGTAATGCCGGCGGTCGCTTTGGCGCGGATCCCAGTGTCAGCTCACTCTATTACACTTGCACCGCTGGCTGGGCAGAGTTGGTCATGGGATTCTGCAATCCCAAGTTCGATGATCTGATCAAGAAAGGTGTCGCGACGAGCAAAGTGGAGGATCGTCAGAAAATTTATTGGGAAGCCAGCGCGCTGCTCAATGAAGAACTGCCGAGTCTGTTCCTCTTTACGCCCAACGCGTTCGTCGGCGTGAACAAGGGCTTGAGGGGTTTGAAACCAAGCGCCGACCCAGGTTACTTGACTTGGAATATCAGCGCGTGGTCGTTCCAAAAATAAGTGGACAATCGGACCTGGAAGGCGTTGCGGGCACGCCTTCCAGGTCACGCGGAAAATCACCATGCAGATTGATTACTCGATCAGTCTTTGGAATTACACCCACTATGCCAACGCGCCGAGTTTGGAACGAATCCTCGCGCTCGTGCGTGAACAAGGGTACGGCATCGAGCTCTGGGGCGCGTGGCGCGATGAAAACGATTTGTACAGCGACGTGGGTTGCAAACGTCTCAAGTCCACCCTACAAGGTATGCGCGTGAGTTTGCATACCGCCGTCGTCAACACGTTCGAGTTGCACAAAAAGCAAATTGATGCGGCGGCAGAATTGCGCGCGCCAGTCATCGTGCTACACCCCAACGATTTGTATGCGTCGGGCACACGCGAATTGGACGAAGCGCTCGCGCATCAAATCGTCGCGTACGCGCGCGCACGCGGCGTCAAACTCGCGTTGGAGAATGGACAACTGCCGTTTATCGCGCGGGCGCTTGAACGCATCGAAGGATTGTACGCTTGCCTGGACGTGGGTCACGTTTACCTGACCACCGAACCGATGCGGAAATTTCTTGACGCGATGAAATCCAGGTTGATTCACCTGCACATTCAAGACCTCGAGACGGAACCCCTGGTCGGCGTGCGCTTGCCGGGCACGGGCGTGGATCATTACACGCCGGGCGCGGGAGGGATTCCCGCGACGGATTGGAAGTTGCTCGTCGCGACATTGGAAGAAATCAATTTCCAGGGCACGGCGGTCTTTGAGATTCAACCGTACAATCCACTGCAAACTGCGTTGCAGTCGAGAGCATTCTTGCGCCAAGTCGGTCTCAGATAGGCAGAACGATGGGGGTTTATATTCTGCGGCGCGTTCTCATTTCGATTCCGGTTCTTTTCGGCATCACGGTCATCGTGTTCGTTCTGATCAATTTTGCGCCGGGCGACCCTGTGATGGGGATGATTGATCCGACGCAAGGCAGTTTCACGACGGAATTGATCGCGCGCGAACGGGCGCGTTTGGGACTCGATCAGCCGTTGCCGGTGCAGTACGTTTTGTGGCTCGGGCGCGTCGTGCGCGGCGACCTGGGTTATTCGTTGATCACGCACAAACCGGTGATCGAATTGATCGGGCAACGGATCGTGCCAACGCTCAAGTTGACGTTCCTCGCGCTCTTGGTCAGCGTCGTCATCGGCATTGGCATTGGCGTTCTCGCCGCGGTGAAACAGTACTCCTGGATTGATTATCTGACGACGTTCTTTTCTTTCTCGGCGGTCAGTGTGCCCGGCTTTTTTCTTTCCCTGGGTCTCATTTACATTTTCGCGTTGACCTTGCACTGGCTGCCAACCTCTGGGATGCGGACCCTGGGACAAGAATCCTCGTTCCTCGACGAACTGCGCTACATGATTATGCCGGTTGCCGTCCTGGGAATCGGCAGCGCCGCGCCGCTCGTCCGCTACGCGCGCTCCTCGATGCTCGAAGTTCTCCGCCAAGAGTACGTCACTACCGCGCGCGGCAAAGGTCTCAAGAATAGTTTTGTGATCATGCGCCATGCTTTTCCCAACGCGTTGATCCCGTTGATCACGGTGATCGGCTTACGTTTGCCCACGCTCTTCGCCGGCTCAGTCATCGTCGAAGAGATTTTTCACTGGGAAGGAATGGGGCGATTAAATATCTGGGCAGTGATGAATAGCGATTACACGTTACTGATGGCGTTGAATATGATTTCCGGTATTCTGGTCTTGCTTGCGAATCTGCTCGCCGACATTTGCTATGCCGTTGCCGATCCGCGAATTCGTTTAGAGTGAGGTACGCTCGATGGCAGTGGATTCCACCGTTCGACTAACTCAAGACAGCATCGCGCGCCGCACCCTACGACGATTCTTGCGCTATCGCCCGGCGATTTTCGGCGCGGGGTTCATCGTCGTGCTCACACTCGCGGCGATCTTTGCGCCAGCCGTTGCCAATCACGACCCGTTCGACCAGGATTACTCGGCGCTGAAAATGCCACCGAGCGCGGAGCATCTCCTCGGCACAGACGCACTCGGGCGCGATGTCTGGGCGCGCTTGATTTATGCGACGCGCGTGTCACTGTCGGTCGGACTGGTTGCGGTCGTCATCTACACCGCTATCGGCACGACCCTGGGTTCGCTCGCCGGTTTTTTCGGCGGCTGGGTGGATACGGTTATCATGCGCTTGACCGACATCGTCATGTGTTTTCCTTTACTCATCATCATTATCACCGTCGTCGCCGTCGTCGGTCCGGGCTTGACGAACATTATGGTCGTGATCGGTCTGCTGGCATGGCCCAGCATTTGCCGTTTGGTGCGCGGTCAGATTCTCTCGTTGCGCGAACAAGAATTCATCACAGCGGCGCGTTGTCTCGGTATTCCCAACGGTCGTCTGATCCTGCGACACTTGTTGCCCAACTGCGTGGGACCCATTACAGTCGCCGCTACCTTCGGTATCGCGGGCGCGATCCTGACCGAAGCGAGTTTGAGTTTCCTGGGATTGGGCGTGCCGCCGCCGGAACCGAGTTGGGGGCAAATGTTGACCGACGCGCAAAAACTTTCGATTCTTGCCGGGATGCCCTGGCTCTGGGTGCCGCCCGGCACGATGATCGCGTTGACCGTGTTGTGCGTGAATTTCGTCGGCGATGGTTTGCGCGACGCGCTCGATCCACGGATGATTTGATCGCGATGGAACATTATATCGTTTACCAAGACGCGAACGCCTACAGTTGTTTTCCCGCGATTGCCCAGCGCAAGAACGGCGAATTGCTCGTGACGTTCCGGCGCGCCGGCGGTTTCAGTATCGAGGCATTGCGGCGCGGCAAGTACGATCACGTAGACAAGGGTGCGCGGATTGCGCTGGCGCGTTCGCGCGATGGCGGCGCGACCTGGGATGCGCCGTACCTCTTTGCGCCGTTCGACCCCGAATGCGGCGAGCAAGACCCCTCGATTGCCGAACTGCGCGACGGTACGTTGCTGATCAATTTCTTCCGTTGGCGCGTCGTGCCTGCCGAAGAGCAAAGTCGCTTGCTGTATCCCGCGCGACAGCAGTACGACGGTTCGTGGTCCGATGTCGAAGGTCCCTGGATCATCCGCTCGCGCGACGGCGGCGCGACCTGGGAACGCGAACCGGCGCGCGTGAACAGTGCGCCGCTGCCGCGCGCGGGAACCTCGGACGCGGTACTCGAATTGCCGGATGGAACATTGTTGATGGGCATTTACGGCGCAGACCCCGGAAGTAATGTCTGCCGCGCGTACGTCGTCCGCTCGACGGATCGCGGCGATAGCTGGGGCGCGCCGTCGCTCATCGCACGCGACCCCGCCGGCAAAATCAGTTTCGAGGAACCCGCGCTCGCGCTCACGCGCGATGGATTTGTGATCGCGATGTTGCGGAGCGGCGAGCCGGGCAATTATCAATATCTGCATCAAGCGATTTCCCCGGACGCCGGACGCATCTGGCTTGACCTGCGTCCAACGCCGATGTGGGGGCATCCCGCGCAAATCATTCGACTCGCAGACGGACGCTTGCTGTGCGCGTACGGTTATCGTCGTCCGCCTTTTGGCGTGCGCGCGTGTGTGAGCAACGACAGCGGGCACACCTGGGACATCGCGCACGAATACATTTTGCGCGACGACGGCGGCAGTCGCGACCTGGGTTATCCATCTACGACGCAACTCGTGGACGGCACACTCGTGACCGTGTACTATTTTCACGGCGCGGACGGCATTCGGCATATCGCCGCGACGCGCTGGCGATTGGATGATTATGTTTGAAATTCTCATCACCGGCGGGAAAGTAGTTGATGGCACGGGCGCGCCCTGGCGGTACGCCGATGTCGGCATCACCGATGGGCAAATCGCGGCAATCGGACAGTTACAGTCCATCGGCGCGTCGCAGCAGATTGACGCGCGCAATAAAGTTGTCTGTCCTGGGTTTATTGATATTCATAGTCATGCCGACATCACCTTGCTCGCAGACCAGTGGACGGACTTGCGTTTGCTGCAAGGAATCACGACCGAAGTCGTCGGACAGGATGGGCTGGCGTATGCGCCGCTGAACGCGCAAGGTCTCGACGCGTGGCGGCGTTACTTGATTGCGTTGAACGGCGATTTTGCGAATGTGACCTGGGATTGGACGTCAGCGCACGAATTGCTCCAGCGTTATGTGCATCGCGCGGCGAACGTCGTGTACCTAATTCCGCACGGTGCGGTGCGAACAACGGTGATGGGCTGGGACGCGCGTGCGGCGACCGAGTCGGAATTGCGTGTGATGCAAGAACTCGTCCGGCGCGAGTTGGAGCAAGGCGCGGGCGGCATCTCGACCGGGTTGACGTACATCCCGTGCGCGCATGCGACGACGGAAGAAATGATCGCGCTGTGCGAACCGGTCGCACGCGCCGGCGGAATTCTTTCGATTCACTTGCGGTCGTACGGCGCAAAACTTTTGGACGCGATAGACGAAGCCATCGAGATCGGACGCCGTAGCGGTGTCGCGGTGCAACTCTCGCACTTGCGCGTCGCCGATCCGTCGAACTGGGGGCTCGCGTATGCGATGCTCGAACGCATTGATCGCGCGCGCGCGCGCGGCATTGACGTGACCTTCGACCTCTATCCGTACACGGTAGGATGCACCGCGTTATTCGTCCTGTTGCCGCCCTGGGCGCAGAGCGGCGGACCGGATGCGATGCTCGCGCGTTTGAACGATTCGGAAATGCAACAACGCATGTCCGACGAAATGAAAAGTTGGAACCTGGATTGGTCGGCGTACATTTTGAGCAACGCGCCGCACACTGCGTTGGGCGACTGGGAAGGATTTTCGGTGACGAGCGCCGCGCACGCGCTTGGCATGCAGCCGACCGAGTTCGTCGTGCAACTCGTGCGCGCGACGGAATTGAACGCGACGATGATCGCGGCAGGCGGGAGCGAAGCCGACAACGAAGTGTTGTTTCGTCACCCGACGTGCATGGTTTGCAGCGATGGCGTGATGGTCGGCGGACAGCCGCACCCGCGCGGATATGGCGCGTTTCCGCGCGTCATCTCCCAGTACGTGAAAAATCATCCAGTCTTGCGATTGGAAGAAGCGATTTTCAAAATGACCGGCTTGACCGCGAGCCGTCTCAATCTGCGCGAGCGCGGAATTTTGCGCGATGGATTTGCCGCCGATATTGTTGTCTTCGATCCAGACACGATTGCCGACGGCGCAACATTCAAAGCGAGTCGCACGCCGCCGCGCGGCGTTGAGTGGGTATTGGTCAATGGGCGCGTGGCGGTTGCGAACGGAGCATATCGCGGCAGTCAAGCCGGCGCGGCGCTCAAGCCGCTGCTTTACGCATAGACAAATTCTGGTTGCGTTTACGGGAGACCTGTCAGGTTTCCAAAACCCGACAGGTCTCACACAGCCACCACACCCAGGATGAACCTATGGGGAATCCACTCTAATGCCAACACCTTCGCCAAAATCATAAATTGATCCGCGAATAACGCGAATCACGCGACTAAAAAACAAAATTAGCGAAGATTCGCGAGATTCGCGGATGAAGGAAATTAAATTGGCGAAGGTATCGAATGCGGGAGAATGTTGATGAACTATAATCCCAAACCTGGGATGACGATTGATGAACTCGACACGCCGGCATTGCTCGTAGACCTGGACGCACTCGAGTTCAACATCCGCACGATGGCAGATTTTTTTGCCGGTAAATCGGTGGCGCTGCGCCCGCACATCAAAACGCACAAGTGTTTGCAGATCGCGCAAAAACAAATCGCGGCGGGCGCAATCGGCGTCACGTGCGCCAAGGTCAGCGAAGCCGAGGCGATGGCGCGCTCGGGCGTCACCGACATCTTGATCGCGAACCAGGTTATCGGCGCAACCAAGCTGGAGCGCCTCACTGATCTGGCGCGACAATGCAATGTGATCGTTGCCGTGGATCAACCCGACAATGTGCGCGATTTATCTGCGGCATGTCGCGCCAAGAGTGTGAACCTGCGCGTGCTGATCGAGGTGGAAATTGGCATGGGACGCTGTGGCGCGATGCCAGGTGAACCGGTTCTGGAACTCGCGCGGCAAATTGCGGATGCGCCGAATTTGGAATTCGCTGGACTGCAAGCGTATGAAGGGCACCTGGTTTTGATCGCCGACCCCGACGAGCGCGTACACAAGGTACGTGAAGCATTCGCACCATTGCAAACGACTGGCGAAATGTTGACGCGCGCTGGGCTTGCGCCGCGCATCGTGAGCGGCGGCGCGACCGGCACGTACGACATTACGAGTGAATGTCCGCCGCTGACTGAGATTCAAGCCGGCTCGTACGTTTTTATGGATTGCACTTACTTGCAAGTCCGTCCCGAATTCAAGCCAGCGTTGAGCGTACTCTCAACGGTGCTCAGTCGCTCAACGCCGCGCGGACTCGTGACCGACGCCGGACTCAAAGCGATGACAAAGGATTTTGGTTTTCCGCAACTCGTGGATGTTGCCGGTGCGACGATGCGTTATCTTTCGGAGGAGCACGCGGTTCTCGATTTGGCGAATCCAGACCTGGTTCATCTGCGCCCTGGCGACAAGGTGCGGTTCATTCCGAATCACTGTTGCACGACGACCAATTTGCACAACCAGTTGTACGTCGTTCAGCGCGGCGTACTCGTGGATATCTGGGATGTCGCCGCGCGCGGATGCGTGCAGTAACGCTGTTTGGAAACATCCATCTGTCATTGCGAGCCGCGAAGCGGTGAAGCAATCACCCCTCCCTACCCTCCCCTTTATAAGGGGAGGGCTGGGTGGGGTTGGGGATTGCTTCGGTCAAAGACCACCCTCGCAACGACAAAGAAAAAGAGGCAAGCTTGTTAACCGGAATCATTCCCGCGTTCCTCACACCACTGACCCCCGATGATCGGGTAGACACGAACGGGTTGTGCGAACTCGTCGAATTTCTGATCGGCAGCGGAGTCAACGGGCTTTACCTGTGCGGCAGTACGGGCGAAGGATTGTTGTTGACGGAAGACGAGCGACGCTTGGTCGTTGAAACGGTCGTCCGCCAAGTCGCGCATCGCGTTCCGGTCATCGCTCACGTCGGCGCGATTGCCACGTCGGTTTCCGAACGCTTGGCGCAACACGCGCGCGCGTGCGGCGCGGATGCGGTCGCTTCGATTCCGCCGTTCTACTACAACGCCGGGCAAACCGGTATTGCCACGCATTACCAACGCATCGCGGCGGCGACACAGGGCTTGCCGCTCTATATCTACAATATTCCCGAAGCGACCCAGGTTCAACTCAGCGCCGCGCTCATCGCCAATCTCTTCAAGACGCAGACCATCCAAGGATTGAAATACACCTCGTACGATATGCTGACCTTGCGCGACATCATGGAGACCTGTCCTGGGTTGAACGTCTTGTCGGGTCCCGACGAAATGCTGTTGCCGTTTTTGGTGATGGGTGTCCAGGGCGGCATCGGTACGACGTACAATTGTATGCCGCGATTATTTCTCGAACTGTACGCCGCGTGGCAATGCGGGAATTTGAAACGCGCGCAAGAACTGCAATTTCAAATTGATCGCATCATCCTGGTGATCGCGCAGTACGGCGTCATTGCCGCGACCAAAGCCGCGATGCGTTTTCACGGCGTCGAATGCGGCATGCCGCGCACGCCACTCGTCGCGTTGAACGAGGAACAGCAAGCGCACCTGCGCGATGACTTGCGCGCGGTCGGCTTTTTCGATTGGGTGGGGCGAGCGAAATGAATTCACGCGAACGCGTCCTGGCGGCATTGCATCACCACTCGCCCGACCGCGCGCCGCGCGACCTGGGCAGTACGACGGCGACCGGGATTCACCCGCACGCGTATCGCGCGCTCAAGCGTCACCTGGGTCTGGATGATGATTTTCGTTACCTGAGCGCGCGCGCCCAACTCGTTTGGGTCGAGCCGCCGATTCAAAAACGCTTTGGCGCTGATCTCTTGCCTTTGATTCCGGATGTCGCCGGGCAAACGATTGAGTTGGACGCGAACCGCGCCTTTGTAGATCGTTGGGGCATCGAACGAAAATTGCCCGCCGAGGGCGGGCACTATTACGTCAGTCGCCCGCCGCTCGCGTCCGCGCAAAGTGTCGGCGATTTGAACGCGTTTCACTTTCCGGAACCGATTAGTGATTTTGCGATTCTCACGCAGCAGGCGCGCCACTTGCGCGCGACGACGGACAAGGCGCTAGTGCTCAATTTGGAAGTTGGTTTCATGCACCAATGCCAGTTTCTGCGCGGCTTTGATCTGTGGCTGATGGACTTGGTGAGCGATCCCAGGTTCGCCGCGGCGTTGATGGATCGCGTGCTCGACGTTTGGCTCTGCGAAGCCGAGGCGATGATGCGCGCGGTCGGCGATGACGCCGATATTGTGATTTACGCGGATGACATCGCGCTGCAAAACGCGACGATGGTTTCGCCGCGCGTGTATCAATCCTTGCTCCGCCCGCGTCTCAAGCGCGTGTTCGACGCGTTGAAAGCGAGCGAACTCAAGGTCTTGTATCATACGTGCGGGAGTGTTGTTTCGCTCATCGGCGATTTCGTTGACCTGGGTGTGGACGCGCTCAATCCCGTGCAAGTGTCCGCGCGCGGAATGAACGATACTGCCGCGCTCAAAAAACAGTGGGGCGACCAGATCACATTCTGGGGCGCGATTGACACTCAGCATGTTCTCCCGCGCGGCACGCCGGACGATGTGCGCCGCGAGGTGTTTCGCCGGTTGGATGATTTGACGCGCGATGGCGGCTATGTTCTCGCCGCAGTGCATGACATTCAAGCCGAAGTTCCGCCGCAAAATATCGGCGCGATGTTCGACGCGGCGGATGAATGGAACTCGACGATCAAACCATGAACTGGAATTCGTAAACCACAGATTACACGGATTACACAGATTTTTTTCTTATCAGTGAAATCCGTGAAATCTGTGGTTCCATGAGTCAGAAGAAACGGAAATATTAATGATCCGAACCCGTTCGCTCAAACAAACCGCGTGGCAGGCGATTCGAAATCAAGCGCGTGAACTTTGCGACCTGGCAACGCACATTCAACAAAATCCTGAACTGGGCTACGCGGAAGAAAAAGCCAGTGGCTGGTTGTGCGAGATGCTGGCGCGACACGGCTTTCACGTGACCAAGCCCTACGGCGGATTGCCGACCGCGTTCCTCGCGCGGCGCGGTATGACTCAGCCAACGATCGCCTTCCTCGCCGAGTACGATGCCCTGCCGAACGTTGGGCATGGTTGCGGACACAATTTGATTGGCGCGGCAGCGGTTGGCGCGGCAATCGGCGTAGCGACGATCATCGCCGAAACCGGCGGCAGCGTTTGCGTCGTCGGCACACCCGCCGAAGAATTTTTCGATCAAGCCGAGGGCAAGGTCAAACTCCTTGAAGCCGGCGCGTTCGATGGGATAGACATCGCGTTGATGCTCCACCCGTACTATGACAATCAATTGCTTGGCGGTGACCTGGGTTTCGTCGCGTTCGATTTGATTTTTCACGGGCGTCCCGCACACGCCGCCGCCGATCCGTGGAATGGCGCGAACGCGCTCGATGGACTGCTTGCCGCGTTTTTCAACATCAACGCGCTGCGCCAGCAACTGCGCCCCGAAGTCCGCATTCACGGGATCATCACCGACGGCGGGCAAGCGCCGAACATTATCCCCGAACGCGCGGCGGCGCGGTTCATGGTGCGCGCGCCCGATCCCCATTTGCTCGAGCAGGTGTACGCCCGCGTACAAGAATGTGTGCGCGCGGGTGCAATCGCCTCGGGCACGACGGTGGACATTCTCCACACGACGACGGTGTTCAACACGCGTCTCAACGCTACGTTGAATCGCTTGATCGCTGAAAATTTCTCCGCGCTCGGACATCCGCTCGAATCGGCTCCGTTGCAAATGAACGGATCATCTGATTTTGGAAACGTGAGTCAGCAATTGCCGGCAGCATCATTGATGATCAAGACGCATCCTGCCGGAATTCCCTGGCATTCAGTCCAGGTCGCTGAAAACTCTGTCACTGAGATGGCATTCCAGGGAATGTTGGACGGCGCATGCGTGCTCGCGGGCGCGGCAATTGATTTGCTAGCCGAGCCAGCCAAGTTGAGTCAGGCGCGCGAGGATTTCGCAAGTGTCCAACGATGAGTTTGTTCCTCTCGATCCGGATTTCAATCGTTTGCGCCACGTGTTGACGTTGGAAGGCGAACCGGACCGCGTGCCCAACGCCGAGTTGCACGTGGATTGGCAAATCAAGCAAGCATTCCTGGGTCGTCCGATTCAAAGCGTGCAGGACGATGTGGAATTCTGGTACCGCGCCGGGTACGATTACATCTATCTGCGCGCGAACTATGAGTACCGCATGGTCGGCGATGGACATCGCGCGGAAGATCACATTTACGCCGGCGATATGCAGGTGAGCAAGTGGGAGAGTGAAGCGGAAAGTTTGGTCAGCACCTGGGACGAATACCACGCGTATCCTTTTCCTCATCCCGATACGATTGATTACAGCAATCTGGTCGAATGCGCGCGTTGCCTGTATCCTGGGATGGAAATCATTTCCGGCGTCGGCGGTATTTTCACGCGCGTGTGGCGCATCATGGGTTTCAACCCGTTCTGTTTCGCGCTCACCGATCAACCTGACCTGGTTGCCGAATTGTTTCGGCGCGTCGGCGAAACCCAGGTGCAAGTCTTTCGCCGCATCGTCGAAATGGAACACATCGGCGCGATGTGGTACGGCGACGACCTGGCATACACCTCAGGCACGCTGATTCATCCAAAATTTTTCCGCCAGTATCTGTTTCCTTATCTCAAAGAGATGGGCGACATTTGCAAACGCAAGGACTTGCCCTTGGTGATTCACACCGACGGCGACATTCGCGCCATTTTGCCCGATCTGTTGGACTGCGGGTTCAACGCGATTCACCCGGTCGAACCGAAAGCGATGGACAGCCGCGCGCTCAAAGCCGAGTACGGCAAACGGCTCGCGTTGCTGGGCAACATCGAAATCGGGGAGATACTTTCGCTCGGCACGCCGGCGGAGGTTGCCGCCGAAGTACGAGAACGAATTCGCGCGCTCGCGCCGGGCGGCGGGTACGCGGTCGGTTCGAGCAATACCGTGGCGTACTATGTGAAATTGCAAAACTTCAAAGCGATGATCCAGGCGACGCGCGAGTACGGAAAATATCCCATCTCTGGGTAAGGGCAAAGACCATGAAACCACGTGAACGAGTCATGTGTACGCTTGCCGGCGAACAGCCCGATCGCGTTCCCTTTTGCGAAGGTTCGATCGCGCAAAACATCGCGCGGGAGTTGATGCGCTGTGAGCGCCAAGTCAGCGAGCGCGAGATCTCCGATTTCTTCGGGCGCGATGTGGTGGTCGCGCTGATGTTTCCTCCGTACTTTGCCGATCAAGGGGTCGGCAGTGATGGACAACCGTACGTGACGACCGGCTGGATCAAAACGCGCGCCGACCTCGACAAAATTATTTTTCCCGATCCGCGCGAACCGGCATTCTATCGCCACGCGCAACGTGTCCTCGACGAAAAAGGCGACTATGCCGCCGCCGCGGCGATCAAGCACGGCGTCGCGCCGATGCTCTTGAGCATGGGACTGGAAAATTTTTCGTACGCGCTGGCGGATGATCCTGATCTGATCCAAGAAGTTTTGAAACGCTACGTAGATTGGCAAGTCATCGTCACCGAACGGCTCTGTCAAATGGGATTCGATTTCATCTGGAGCTTTGACGATGTGGCGTTCAAATCGGGACCCTTTTGTTCGCGTAAAACATTTCAACAATTTTTTATGCCTGCCTTTCGTCGTTCGGCGGAAGCGATCACGTTGCCCTGGATTTTTCACAGCGACGGCAACCTGATGCCCGTGCTCGATGATCTGTTGATGCTCGGCATGAGCGCGATTCATCCGATTGAACCGGGTCCGATGAATCTCGCTGAAGTGAAGAACAAGTACGGCAAGCGCGTGTGCATCGTCGGCAACGTGTCGGTGGATACATTGAGCGCGGGCACGCCTGATGAGGTACGCGAGTCGGTCCGCCAATGTATGACGATTGGCAAACCCGGCGCGCGCTATATGATTTCCTCGTCCAACAGCATCCCATCGTACGCCCAGCCAGACAATGTGCGCGCGATGGCGGAGGCGATTCGAGAGTTTGGCGCGTACTAGTCGTTTGTCGGAGATGCAGAAACCAGGTTTCTCCGAGAAACCTGGTTTCTATCGAAGGAG
Source organism: Chloroflexota bacterium (assembly GCA_016219275.1). Taxonomy (NCBI): domain Bacteria; kingdom Bacillati; phylum Chloroflexota; species Chloroflexota bacterium. The sequence goes on along the minus strand of JACRBM010000101.1, from coordinate 32,868 downwards.
ACGAGAATGTTAGGTGGCTATGTCGGCACAATCCTCTGGGTGAATCTCGATACGGGCAATTTGCGCGAAGAGCAACTTGACCCAGACGTGGGTCGTGATTTCATCGGCGGGTATGGCGTCGGCGCGCGATTGGTGTACGAGCGGATCAAGCCGCGGATAGATCCACTCGGACCAGAAAATATCCTGGGATTTCTCACGGGACCGTTGACCGGTTCACCCGCGCCAACCGGGACGCGCTGGACCGTCGTTTGCAAATCACCGCTCACCGGCGGTTGGGGTGACGCGAACGCGAGCGGATATTTTGGCGTCGCGCTCAAACGCGCCGGCTATGATGCGGTCTTTTTCAGCGGCAGCGCGGCGAATCCCGTGTATCTCTATCTCGATAATCGCCGCGCCGAGTTGCGCGACGCGCAACATTTGTGGGGCAAGGATTGTTACGAGATCGAAGACTGGGTGAAAGCCGAACTGGGTCACGCAGTACAAGCGGCTTGCATCGGTCCCGCCGGCGAAAAGCAGTCCTTGATTTCGGCGATCATTCATTCCCAGGGACGCGCCGCCGCGCGTTCGGGTGTCGGCGCGGTGATGGGTGCGAAACGAATCAAGTTGATTGCCGCGCGCGGTACGCTCAACATTCCGCTCGCGGATGCTGCCGCCGTTCAGCAAGCCAAAAATAAATACGTCCAAGAAATCAATCGCGGTGTGGGCGCGGCGGATTTCTACAAACAAACCGGCACGCCGGGTTATCTCGCGTATGGCATCAAACACGGCGACACGCCCACGCGTAATTGGGCGATCAGTGGTTCGCAGTTCGGCGAAACCAAGTCGTTGGAATTCGTCGAGTTGCTGAAACATCGCGTCAAGCGCAAATCGTGCTGGCAGTGTCCGATTGGTTGTTGGGGCACGAGTCGCGTCGAGTACGCCGGCGAAACAATCGAGGCGCACCAACCCGAGTATGAAACCGGCTCTGCGTTTGGGAGCATGACGTTGAACGGCGATTATCCGGCGATCATCAAAGCGAACGAGTTGTGCAATCGTTACGGCTTGGACACGATTTCCGCCGGCGCGTGCATCGCGTTTGCGATGGAGTGTTTCGAGCATGGGCTGATCACCGCGCGCGATACCGGCGGAATCGAATTGACGTGGGGCGATCATCGCGCGATGAACGCCATGCTGGAGAAACTGGCGCGGCGCGAAGATTTCGGCGATGTTCTCGCGGGCGGCGTCCAACGCGCGGCAGAGCAGTTGGGCAATGGCGCGGAGGCGTTTGCGATCCACGTCGGCGGACAAGAACTGCCGATGCACGATCCGCGATTCGAACCTGGGTTGGGACTGATCTACAAAATGGATGCGACGCCGGGACGCCACACGCAGGCGTGTCAATTCACCGTGCCGAGCGGTTTCACATCGGTGCGTCCGGGTTATGGCGAAAAACGCGATCAGCAAGCCGGTCGCGGACGCTGGATGAAGGAAGCGAGTTGCCTCAATCACACGATGAACGCGTCAGGGTTGTGCTTGTTCGGCTACACGTCCACGCATGTGACGTTTGTTCCAGAATTTCTCAGCGCGGTGACGGGGATGCCGTTCACCGTTGACGATATGCTCATTACTGGCGAACGCATTGCGAACGTGCGCCAGGCATTCAACGTGCGCGAAGGTATCAATGCAGTCACGCAACCGATTCCCGCGCGCGCGTACGGAGTCCCACCTTTGCCGAATGGACCGACCGCTGGAATTACGGTGCAGGTCGAGCAGATGCTTCACGAACACTTGGACGAGATGGGATGGACGCGCGATGCCGCTATTCCGACGCGCGCGGTGTTGGAGCGTCTGGGACTCGCGGACATTGCGCGGGAGTTGTGGTGTTAGCGCAAAAGGAGACTATGCGTCGCGGTTTCTTTGCTTATCCCTGGGATCTCTTGGACGAAGAACCGAATACGGTTATCGAAACGATGGCAACGCGTTTGCATTGCAACGCGATTGCGCTCAATTGCAACTATCATCATGCGCGTTTGTTGCGTCCGCGCGCGCGCGGACCGAAGACATACCAGCTCGACGGCGCGATTGCCGCATTCGTACCGCAACGTCAACGGTATGACGCAGACGGATTGACGCCAATCCCAGACGCGCGCCTGGCGCAATCGCGCATTATCGAAACAACACGCGACTTATGCGCGGCGCACGGCATGGACTTTGGTTTGTGGGTCGTGGGTTTGCACAATTCGACGCTGGGCACGCAACATCCTGACGTGTGCATGCAAAACTGTTTCGGCGACATTTACACGTATGCTTTGTGTCCCAGCCAACCGCAAGCGCAACGTTATCTGCACGGGCTGGTGCATGATGTGTGTGAACAATTCCAACCCCAACGCATCATTCTCGAAGCCGTCGGATATTTGGGGATGCGTCACGGAGTCCATCACGAATTATTTATGACGGAGTGGGGCGAAGCGTTAGAATTGCTTTTGTCGCTTTGCTTTTGCCGGGAATGTGCCCAACGCGCGATGCAAGCGGGCATTGATGTCCAAACATTGCGCGAACGTGTCGCGGCTTGGGTGAGCCGCTTGTTGAATGAAGAGTCTTCCGCACCGCCCGAGTTCGCACAGAGCGAAGCCGCTTCACTATTGATCGAAATCACAGGTCTCGCCGCGTATGTTCGTCTTTGCGCGACAAGTGTGACTCGACTCGTCGCAAGTGTTCGTGCGATCACGCAATCGTATCGGGTTACGCTAGACACGATCCCTTCGAGCTTTCATCGTCCAGCATCGCGCGCGTGGATCGAAGCCGCACCGCTCTCCCAGCTCGGCGCGGTCAGCGACGAGCTGGTCGTCCTGGCATACTTTGATGACGCCGCGCAAGTGACCGCCGACATACAGTGGGCGCGCGCGCTCGCGCCGAATACCGCGCTGGTTGCCGGCTTGAATGTTTGCGCGCCAAACATCAAGGATAACACAACGTTGATCGCCCAAGCGAAAGCCGCGCAAGCCGCCGAGTGCGCCGCGGTCTACTATTACAATTATGGTCTGCTCACTTCGCGGCGATTGGAATGGGTCGGGTTGGCGAATGAATCACTGAGGAAATAGAGACGGAGCATGGGGATGAAGAAATTTCAAGGCAAGGTGGCGCTGATTACCGGCGCATCGCTCGGCATTGGACGCGGCATCGCGCTGGGTCTCGCGGCGGAAGGGGCAGACATCGTCGTCAACTATCGGTCACATTTGAATGATGCCCACGATGTTGCGGAGAACGTGAGCACCCTGGGACAACGCGCGCTCGTCTGCCAAGCGGATGTTGCGGATCGCTCTGCCGTGGAGCAGATGTTTAATATTGCTGTCGAACACTTTGGGCAGATTGATATTGTCGTCGCGAATGCCGCCATGTCCGTACGTGAGCGCGTGATTGACGCGCAGTGGGAGAACGTGCGGCGCACCATCGAGGTCAGTCAGTTTGGTGTTTTTCACACGTGCCAGTTCGCTGCCCAGCAAATGGTCAAGCAGAGCAACGCGGGATGCCCGGGCGGCAAGATCATCATCATCAGTTCGATCCTCGAAGAACTCGCGCCCGCCGCGAACGCGGCGTACAACATGTCCAAAGCCGCCATCAATCACCTGGGACGCACGCTGGCGCTCGAACTCGCGCCGCATCACATCAATGTCAACATGATCAACCCAGGATGGATTGATACGCCCGGCGAACGCGCCTTTGCCAGCGAATCAGAAATTCAAGCCGGCGGAAAACGAATCCCCTGGGGACGGTTGGGCACGGCGGACGATGTGGCGAAAGCCGTCGCCTATCTTGCCAGCGAGGATGCGGACTATGTGACGGGCGCGACATTGCGAATTGACGGAGGATTTGTTTTGGGATTGACGTTACCCGAGGCAAAATGAATACGCGCCAACGCGAATGAAGTAGATACCACTTTTTTGTTTTCCCCACGTACTTGTTCCCCAGTTTGTAACTGTTCAACCTTGCGAAGGTTTGAAGGCGCGCTGTCTCGGCAACGAGACACGGCTTTTCAAAAGTCGCTTGACTCACTTGCTAACCTAACCCCCAACCCCCTGCCCTTATAGGGAAGGGGCAGGGGGATGGGTCTGCAAATGACTTTTGAAAAACCGTCGCAACGAGATTGATACCCTTCGCAAGGTTGGCATTTGAGTCAATGCGATCTGGTGTTGACAACCGTGCCATTCATGCAATATAATGGATATTGGATGCAATATTCATAACAAACCGATTGGATTTACGGAGAATACTTCACTATGGTTACCGCCTATCGCACGATGCAGGAAATCGTTTATGACACAATCCGCGAGTCAATCCTCAATGGCAAATATCCACCGGGGCATCATCTTATTGCCGAAGATTTAGCCAAAGAGTTGGGCGTCAGTCGAATGCCGGTACGCGAGGCGCTTCACCGGCTAGAAGTCGGCGGCTTGGTCACCATGTCGCCGCATCGCGGTGCGGTGGTTAGCGAATTTTCCGAACCGGAGATCATCGAACTCTATCACATTCGAGCGGTCTTGGACGGTTTAGCGGCGCGGCTCGCCGCGCCAAATCTAACCGATGCAGATTTTGCGCAACTGAACGCGCGCGTGGACGAAATGCAGACCACGATCAATGCCGGCGAGACGGAAGCGTTTTTGCGCGCGAACCGCGATTTTCATGTGGTGATTTGGAAAGCCGCCCGTGCGCCGCGCCTCCAGGAACTTTTGGAAAATCTGTACGACACAAGCCAACCGTTCCGCAATACGAGTGTGCAACTGCCCGGTCGCACTGATCAAATTATCGAAGAGCATCGTCGTATCGCGAATGCGCTGAGGAAACACGATGCAGTGAAAGCGGAAAAGTACGCGAATGATCATCACGAACGTACGGCAGTCCGTCTGTTGAATGCGCTTGAAAAGAAAACCTCTGGATAGATCCTCGAATCGCAAACGCCCGTTGGAGATTTTACGTGCTTCGATCCATACCTCTTGAAATGCGCGCGCTGGTGTTGACATCGCCGGGCAAATTTGAAATTCGGACGGTGCCCGTACCACCGGTCGCGGCGACTGAGGTGCTGTGTCGCGTGCATTGCGTTGCCATCTGCGGCAGCGATCCCGAAATCGTGCGCGGCGAATCGGCTGGTGTGTGGCCCCCCGCGTATCCGTTCACTCCCGGGCACGAATGGTCTGGCGAAATTGTCGTGCTGGGTCACGACGTGACCGATCTACAGATTGGTGACCGAGTTGCCGGGCAGGCGCACAAAGGTTGCGGTGTTTGCGCGAACTGCCTGGCAGGACGATACACCCTCTGCGAAAACTATGGTCGCGTCGAAACCGGTCACCGGCATTATGGATTCATCTCGCCCGGCGCGTACGCACAATTCATCGTCGTTTCGATCAAAAGCGTAAATCGCATCCCAGCCGAAATGACTTTCCGCGAAGGCGCGCTTGTGGATTCCGCCGGCGCTGGGTTGCACGGTTTGGAATTGACCGGCGTCACGCCGGGCGGAACGATTGCAATCATCGGAGCCGGTTCGATCGGTCTCATCACAATGCGCTTGGCGCGTTTGATGGGCGCCGCGCGCGTCATCGCGATTGATCGCGGCGCGCGCTTGCAAGCCGCGCAACTTGTCGGCGCGGACGTGTTGATTGATTTTGAGCGAGACGATCCGTTGCGGGTCGTACGCGTGGCAACGGACGGACACGGTGTGGATGAAGTGATCGAATGCGCCGGCGCGGCGAGCACATTTCGCCAAGCCGTCGAAATGGTACGTCGAGGCGGACGCGTGGCTTTGCTTGGCACACCCGCGCAAGGGATTGAGGATTTATTGCCGACGCGCCGCATCGTGCACGATGAGATCGCGATTTTTGGTTCGCGCGCCAATCCGAATACGTCCTCCAAAATAATCAATCTCATCGCCGCCAAGCAATTGATGGTCGCCGATCTCATCACGCACGTTTTTCCGCTCGAAGATTTTGCGACGGCGTTTGATTATTTCGTCCATCGGCGTGACAACGCGATCAAAGTTGTGCTCGAACCGAACGCGTGAGTATTTTACCAATGTCACATTTCTTTTTCTGTGTGTTTCCGTGTGGTTCTGTGGCGAACTTTTATTAGAGTCAGGAAAAATCAAAATGAACATTCAGCGAGTTGCAGTGATTGGCACGGGCATGATGGGACCTGGCATTGCGGCAGTCGTCGCGCTGGCAGGGTACGACGTGACGCTCATCGGCGAACGACCAGACTGGGCGGCAGACGGTGTCGCCAAATCCTACGCGGTGATGGATCAATTGTTGGTGAACGAACTCACCACGACGGCGGCGCTCAACGCCGGGAAACCCAGGGTGCATGGCACAGCCGATTTCGACGCGGGCGTGCAGGGCGTTCAACTTGTCATTGAAGCGGTGTACGAAAACCTGGAACTCAAACAACAACTCTTTGAACGCATGGATCGCCTAACCGCGCCGGACGTGATTCTCGCGACGAACACGTCCGGTCTGAGCATCACCGCAATCTCCGCGCGCGCCACGCAGCGCGCGCGTTGTGCGACGACGCATTTTTGGATGCCGCCGCATCTGGTGCCGCTCGTCGAAGTGGTGATGAGTCCGGATACCTCCGAGCAGACCGCGCAAACGCTTCTCGCATTTTTGTGCGAGTGTGGGAAAAAACCCGTTCTCGTGCGCAAGGATTTGCCGGGGCAGTTGGCGAATCGAATTCTCCAGGCGATGATCCGCGAAGCGACGAACGTCGTGCAAGAAGGCATTGCCACCGCGGAAGATGTGGACACGGCGATCAAGAACGGACTGGGCATTCGGTTACCAGTGTGGGGTGTGCTGGAACATATTGACGCGGTGGGCTTGGACATGTGTCTCGCGATTCAAAACAGCGTACTCCCCGCGCTCGACAATGAACCCCACGCGACCCAGGTTTTCGCCGACAAGGTGCAGCAAGGCGACCTGGGCGTGAAAAGCGGCAAGGGCTTTTACGATTGGACAGTGAAGGATATTGAGGCGCTGAAAAAACTCCGTGACGATTTTATCATGCAGACCTTGCACTTTCGCGCCAACCATTCATAATGATAATTGGACAGCGTGGCATGGCTACCGAAAAGCAAGTCAATTTCACCACAGAGACGCAGAGGACGCTGAGAAAATATAGGAAAAACTCGGTGCTCTCTATGACTCTGTGGTGAGTTTGAGGATTGTCGGTAAGCGTGCTACAGTCTCGATAATTGTAACCATTTATCAAATCGGGAGGAATCATGGATCGTGAACGAGTGCGTCGTTTGCAAAGCATCATGGCGAAGGATGGCGTTGACGTATTGCTGTGTCGCTTGCCGGAAAATGTGTTGTATGCGACTGGGTACTGGCCCGTCATCGGCGCATCGCTTGCCATCGTGCCGGCGAATGGCGATGCGACGCTCATCATGCCGTACTCGGAATTGGATTACGCGACGGCGGGCTGGGTGACGGACCAGCGGACGTTTCGTTTCATCACCATGCAGGCGTTGGCAAATCCAACCGCGCAAACCCAAGCGTTGTTGCGCGACCTGTGGGCGGAGAAAAACTATGGCAACGCGACGGTCGGCTACGAAGGCAATTTCGAACTCGTTGCCGGCAACAACGTCGCGGCGGAAGCGCGCGTCGTGACCGAAGCGACGATCCACGCGCTCAAGCAAGCGTTGCCGCAAACCCGGTTCGTGGATGCGACCAACGTCATCAAGCACTCGCGCATCGTCAAATCGCAAACAGAGATCGCGCAGATTCGCATCACGAACCAAGTCGCTTCGATGGGCTATGATGCCGCGCGCGAAATGATCGCGGCGGGCGTGCGCGAAGCCGAAATCGCCGGCGCAGTTGAGGGACGCATCTATGGACGCGGCGTCGGGTACAAAAACGTGACGCGTTCGCGTGGTTATTGCTTCGTCATGTCTGGTGTGAATTCCGTCAATTCGTGGCGACCGTTTTGTGTTTCGACCGACAAACGATTGGCGTGGGGTGAACCGGTGTTGGTCGAACTCGACGCGATGACGAATGGATATTTCAACGATCTCACGCGCACATTTTTTGTCGGCACGCCGGACGCGAAAGCGAAAAGCATTTTCGACGCGGTGCAAGAAGCGGTCAACACGGTCATCGCCGCGGTCAAGCCGGGCGTGCGTTGCGCGGATCTCGATGCGATCGCCCGCCGGGTGATTGATCGCGCCGGCTTTGGCGAGTACTTTAATCACCAACTCGGTCACGGGGTTGGTTTGCAGTTCCACGAACCACCGACATTGCATCCTGCCAGCACGGACGTTTTGGAAGAGGGTATGGTCTTTGCGATTGAACCCGCGATCTACATTCCGGGGTTTGGCGGCGTCCGCCTCGAAGATAATTTGGCGGTCACGAAAACCGGTTGTGAGAATTTGTGTCCGTTCCCGCAACGTGTGGACTAACTCATACTGTTTCGGCGTGGCAGAGTGCGGATGGAGGAAATCCTTCATCCGCATTTTTGTTCGCCGGACAACGGAGCGCGCGATTTGACAGAACGGCGTCTGCCAAGTATAATGTATCTTGGATACAATATACAAGATACTTGTTTCCCGACTGTTTGCAGCGTCCAAGTGATGGGGCTTGGAATTTCACAATGCGAATTCAGACCAGGGGTCGTGTGTGCCTCTCTCGCTCTGAGCGGGAGAGGCATATTGTTTTTGTGGCGATGACTGCTCAACCTTGCGAAGGTTTGAACGTGCAATTCCTTGACAGGTGATTCGGAACTTTCGCAAGGATCGGCTGAGATACTTGTGGTAACAAATCTTTATGAGGAGAAAAGGAATGGCAATACCAACGACGATGCGCGCGGCTGTTCTTTATGGTCAGAACGACTTGCGAGTTCAAGACTATCCTGTGCCCATACCCGGTCCCTTGGAAGTGCTCCTGAAAGTGTACGCATGCGCGATTTGTGGTACGGATCCGCGCCTGATCGGGCATGGTTGGAACCCCATGCCCAACTATGGGATCTTTATTCCCGGGCATGAATATAGCGGACAGATTGTCGCCGTGGGCGAGGGCGTGACTCAGTTTCAAGCGGGTGATCGCGTTGCGATTGAAAGCCACAAGGGTTGTGGGCATTGCATCAATTGCAAGCGCGGACGCTACACGATTTGTCTCAACTATGGTAAGCCAGAAACCGGGCATCGGCATTACGGCTTTACAACGAATGGCGGGTACGCGCAGTACGTGGTGAATCACATCAGCAACCTGTACAAAATCGCGGACTCGGTTTCGTACGAAGAAGCCGCACTCATCACCACCGCGGCGTGCGTTCACTTTGCGCTCGACAATGTGGGCGGGTTGATGGGCGGCGAAACCGTCGCCGTCCTGGGTCCTGGTCCGATTGGTCTGATGGCGGTGCAGTTGGTCAAGGCGCTGGGGGCGTCCAAAGTGATTTTGACCGGTACGCGCGATGATCGCCTTGCGATGGGCAAGCGATTAGGCGCGGATGTCGTCGTCAACGTCAACAATCAAGACCCGGTTCAAGTCGTGAAGAATGAAACCGGCGGTCTGGGTGCGGAATTGATCGTCGAATGTTCCGGGCATCCGGTCGCCGCGGCGCAAGCGATTGAAATGGCGATGCGCGGTGCGCGCATTTCGTTCGTCGGCGATCCGGTCGAAATGCCGCGGATCAACCTCAAGAAATTTGTGCTCGACGATTTACGGGCGGCGGGTGTGCGCGGCGAAGGCATGGCGGACTGCGGACGTAGTCTCGCGTTGCTCGGCTCGGGGAAAATTTGCGCCAAGCCGTTGATCACACATCACTTTTCGTTGGAACAGATCAACGAAGGATTCCAGACGTTTATCCAACGCAAGGGTGGCGCGCTCAAAGTGATCATCCAACCAAATGGTGACGAATAACTCGCCCAAACGTCCGAGTCCACAAGGAGTATTCTATGGCAGAACAGCTCTTGTTGAAAGCGGAAGGAATTACCAAAAACTTTCCGGGCGTGCTGGCTCTCGACAAAGTTGATTTCGGTTTGATGCCCGGCGAGGTACACGTCTTGCTTGGCGAGAATGGCGCGGGCAAATCTACCTTGATGAAAGTGCTGGTCGGCGCGTACCACCCGGACGCCGGCAAAATTATCTTCCAGGGTCAAGAAGTTCGCTTTGCGACGCCGCGTCAAGCCCAGCAACTCGGCATCAGCATCATTTACCAAGAGTTCAACCTCATCCCCTACATGAACGTCGCCCAAAACATTTTCCTCGGGCGCTTCCCCAAACGCTGGGGCTTACTCGATCATGCCAAAATGCACGCCGAAGCATGCACTCTGTTAGCCAGTCTCAACATGGATATTGACACCCATGCCAAGGTTGTAGACCTGGGAACCGCGCAACAGCAGATGGTCGAAGTCGCCAAAGCCCTCTCGATGAGTTCCAAGGTGCTCATCATGGACGAGCCGACCGCGTCGCTGACCGAGCGCGAGATCGAGCAACTCTTCGCGACGATTCATCGGCTCAAAAAACATGGCATCGGCATTGTCTACATCTCGCATCGCTTGCAAGAAGTCCACCAAATTGGTGATCGCGTCACTGTGCTGCGCGACGGCAAATATGTCGGCACGCGGGACATTCACTCGGTTGACCTGGATGAACTCGTCGGCATGATGGTCGGACGCACCATCACGCAAATGTTTCATCGCGATTATCAGCCCCAAGGAACTGAAGCGTTGCGCGTCAAGGCGTTATCGCGCGGCAAAAAATTACACGACATCAACATGAATCTGCATTGCGGCGAAATTGTCGGGCTTGCCGGTCTCGTCGGCGCGGGACGCACCGAACTCGCGCGCGCGATTTTTGGCGTGGATACCTACGACCAGGGTGAATTGTTCGTCTTTGGCAACTCCGTCAAATCGAATTCGCCGGCGAAAATGGTGGAACTGGGTGTTGGACTGTTGCCCGAAGATCGCAAGGCGCATGGCTTGGCGCTTGTGTTGCCTCTGGCGGAAAACGTCGTGATGGCGAGTTTGCATCGTTTGTTCCCGCGCCGGTTTGTGAGCAACGGCAAAGAGCGTGAGGTCGTCGCGAAATATGTCCAGGATTTGAGAATTGCTACTCCTTCGATCGCGCGTCTCGCGCAGTACCTGTCCGGCGGTACGCAACAAAAAGTCGTGCTCGCCAAATGGCTGTGTACCCAGTCCAAAGTTTTTATCTTCGACGAACCGACGCGCGGGATTGACGTGGGCGCGAAAGCCGAGATTCACAATTTCATGAACGAACTGGTGAAGCAAGGCGCGGCGGTATTGATGATCTCGTCCGACCTGCCGGAAATCCTGGGAATGAGCGATCGGATTTACGTGATGCGCGAGGGGTGCATCGTTGCGGAGGTGCCGCGCCAGGACGCGACCCAGGAAAGCATTGTCGCGTACGCGATGGGACACCAGGTAGACGCCCGCTTTCAACGCAAGAATGGCAACGGGGCAACCGGCGAAGAAAAAATCGCGACGGCAGGGACGGATGTTCCCGCGAACGTCAAGTGATTGGTGAGAGAGGAAACGCACATGCAAAAATCACTGATCCAAACCAAGTTCTGGAAAAGTGTGCCCCCGGTCGTGTGGGTGGTACTGCTGATGTTGATCTTTTTTGGTGTCGCCGCGCCGGGCTTTTTCACCGTGCGAAATATTATCAGCATCGTCCTGCAAGGATCGGTGCTCTTGATGGTTTCAGTTGCAGCGACGTTCGTGCTGCTGAGCGAGGGCATTGATCTTTCGTTGGGCAGTTTGCTCACTTTGTCGGGGGTGATGGCGGCGCTCTCGCTCCAAGCCGGCGCGCCTTTCCTGGTCGCCATCGCCGTCGGAATCCTGACCGGCGTAGTGTGTGGCGCGGTGACCGGCGCACTCGTTGCCTTCGCCAAGTTGCCGCCGTTCATCGCAACACTCGGCATGCAAGGAATGGCAGGCGGGCTTGCCGTCGTCCTGACGAGCGCGTCTGCGATTTACATCGAAGCGCCGGAGTACGTTCATCTCGGCGGCGGGACCCTGGGAATCATCCCCATGCCCGCGATCATCGCGTTGTTGGTGTTCGTCGGGTCGTGGATTGTCCTGTACCACACCTCCTTTGGACGCTATGTCATTTCGATTGGCGGGAATGAGAACGGCTCGCGCTTGTCGGGCGTGAGTACGAACTGGTGGAAATTTGCCATCTACGTTTTTGCTGGCGCGCTTACCGCGATTGGCGGCGTCGTGATGTCCGCGCGACTCCAATCCGCCGAACCGCTCGTCGGCGTGGGTTGGGAATTTGACGCGATTGCCGCGACGGTTTTAGGCGGCACGAGTTTCGAGCGCGGCAACGGCAGTGTGGGCGGGACCGTGATCGGCGTGGCGTTGATCGCTGTCTTGCGCAACGGATTGAACTTTGTTGGCTTGACGACGATGTGGCAGCCAGCGGTGATCGGCGTCGTCATCATTTCCGCGATTGTGTTCGACGTGATGCTCAAGCGAAGGGGGACAGTGCAATGAGCGACATCAGTGTTGCGCGAACACGCGCCGGACGTTTGGATTTGCGCTTTCTCTACAGCGGTTCGCGTTTGATCGTTTTGGCGCTGTTGTGCATCGGGATGACGATTCTATCGCCGGTCTTTTTCACGCCGACCAACTTGTTGAACGTCCTGACCGTTGCGAGTGTCCTGATCATTCTCGCCATCGGACAAACGACCGTCATCCTCACCGCCGGCATTGATCTCTCGATTGGCGCGGTGGTCTCGATCTGTGGTGTGCTGACCGGCATCCTGCTGCGCGCCGAGGTGCCGTTTCCCATCGTCATCGTTGCCGCGTTGATCCTGGGGAGTGTGCTCGGTTTCTTTAACGGTTTGATGGTTGCCATCGTGCGCCTCCCCGCGTTTGTCGCGACGTATGGCATGATGTGGGTGGCGTCCGGCTTTGCGCTCGTGATCTTGAACGGCATCGTCATCTCCGCCTTCGATCCGACATTTCGCTTCCTGGGAGTCGGCAATGTGTTCGGCATTCCCACGCCGATCATCGTCATGTTGTTGTTCTGGTCGTTGGCGTACACCTTGTTACGGCGAACAACGTTTGGACGTTCCATGTATGCGGTCGGCGCGAATCCTGAAGCCGCGCGTATGTCGGGCATCAAAAAAGATCGTACGTTGGTTCTCGCGTACTTGTTCAGCGGGTTCATGTCCGCGCTCGGCGCAGTGGTGCTCGTCGCGCGCGTGAATGCGTCGGAACCAAACATGGGTGACGCGTATTTGCTCCCGACGGTCGCGGCAGTCGTCATCGGCGGCACGAGTTTGTTCGGCGGGCAAGGCGGTCTGGTCGGCACGTTGATCGGCGCGCTCATCATGACGATTGTGCAGAACGGCATGGTCTTGCTGGGCATCAAATCCGAGTGGCAGACCTTTGTCCTGGGCGCGTTGATCGTCATCGCCGTGTTGTTAGATCAATGGGTTCGCAAGTCGTTGCCAGAGGAAACGTGAGACATTCACGCCGATGGTTCTTCTGACTTGAATCGAAAAGACAACCACTGATTTCACAGATTGCACGGATTTTGTTTTTTATCTGTGAAATCCGTGCAATCTCTGGTTTGTGAGCTTTAATTTCCAGCTCAAGCGGGAGAGCCGTACTGATTCATCGTCGAGTACCGTGACTGCAACTATCTTCGTTTGATTCGGATGGACAACCAGGAGGTGGCGCATCGAATTGATTTTCAATCTATTTGTGTTCGCATTCAAACTGAACCGGGAATCATCGAACGAGTCCCAATGCAAATCCAAAGGAGGAAGTTAGAATGAAAAAGCTCATCGTGTTCGCGCTGTTGATCGTCGTCGCGCTTGTTGTGATGACCGGCTGCGCGCCAGCAACCCCAGCGCCTCAAGTGCCCGCGCCAACTACAGCGGCTGGCGCACCGACTGCTGCTGCGGCGGCGCCCGCTGGCGCTAAAGCGGCTGTGCCGTGCAAGATTAGCACGACTGATCCAGTAACCAATTTTGATCCCAAGGTCACCGGGAAGAAACGCTACAAGATCGCCGTCGTGTTCAAGAATTTCTTGCCCGTCTGGATGACACACCAAAAAGCCGCCGAGCAAGCCGGCAAGGACATGGGCGTTGACATTACCGTTCTGACGCCCACCAAAGCCGACAACGTCGAAGAACAAGTTCGCATTCTCGAAGATTTGATCAACAAGGATGTGGATGGCGTCGTCCTCGCGCCCACGAATACGCAAGCCATCGCGGTCGGCATCAAGAAACTCAACGCCGCCGGTATTCCGGTCGTGTACGACAACACGATGGGTTCGGGCGGCGACTATGTCGCGTACGTCGGCGTGGACAACATTAAGGTTGGCGAAGTGCTCGGCGAGGAAATGGCAAAGCGCATGGGTGGCAAGGGCAAACTCTTGGCGTTGGAAGGTGTGCCAGGTCAGCAAACCTCGGATGATCGCATCAAAGGCATCAAGAATGTCATGGCAAAATATCCTGGCATCGAATACGCCGTCCAGACCGCGCACTGGCAGATGGCAGAAGGTCAAACCGTCGCCCAGGATTATCTGCAACGCTGGCCCGACATCAAGGGTATTGTGGGCGTGGGCGGCAACATGTCCGAAGGCGCCGCTGAAGCGTTGACCTCCGCCGGCAAGATCAAGGATGTCGTCATTGGCAGTTTTGACGTGCAAGAACCCACCGTCAAGGCGATGCAAGCCGGCAAAGTCGCATTCACGATTTCCCAGGATGTGAAGAATCAGGCGTACTATAGCGTCGCGGCGATGGTCAAATGTTTGAACGGCGAAGCCGTGCCGCAGCAGATTCGCACGAACACCGTTATCGTCACGCCCGACATCGCAGAAAAATACAAAGAGTACTAGAACAAGGCACAGACCCGAAGGGTTTCCGCGCAAGCGACCCTTCGGGTCTTGACGAGGAGAAGAAATTGAAACTGGTTAATGTTGCAACGAACCCCGTCGTCCCCACGCCCGATCACACTGGCGCATCCGCGCAAGAAATCGCCGGACCGATGGCGGGCGCACAGACGTGCATCGTCAAGCTGGGTGTGTTCGAACCGGGCGGCGAATCCATTTTTCACATTCACCCGCGCTCGGAGCAAATTTTGTACATCCTCGAAGGCGAGCTGACCTTTATGGATGGTCAGCGGAACAAGTTCACGGCGAAACCTGGGCAAGCGTTGTTCGTTCCCATCGGCGAAGAACATGCCGCGTTCAACCTGGGTTCGCAAATAGCGGTGTACGTCGCGGTGACCGCGCCGCCGGAATAGGAGATGTTTGTGTCTGTATCAGCGTCAAATCAGAACGCCGTCGCCGCGATGCAAGCCGCGCGCCCGGTGCTTGCCGATATTCGCGCAGCGCGCGAGGTGATTCCCGAATTGAACGCGCGCACGTTGTTGCACGCGGGTCCGCCGGTCATGTGGGAAAACATGGTGGATGTTCAGCGCGGCGCGGTGCTCGGCGCATTGTTGTACGAAGAGTGGGCGCGGTCCGCCGATGCCGCCGCGCAATTGATGGCGTCGGGGAATGTGCGTCTGATTCCTTGCAACGATGTTGACGCGGTCGGCGGACTTGCCGGCATCACCTCGCCTTCGATGCCGGTCGCCGTCGTCGAAGACGCGGCAGGAAGCCAGGTCGCGTTTTGCCGATTGTGGGAACCACGTTTGATTTTTGGCAACCACGACGCGGACACGCTCAAATTGTTGCAATGGCTCGAACGCGTCTTTGCGCCGACGCTGACCCAGGCATTGCATCGCGCTGGCAAGCTTGATTTATTTGGAATCATCGCCAAAGCACTGCATATGGGCGACGATTGTCACAGTCGCTTGTATGCCGGCTCCTCGATTTTTTTGCGGACGCTATTGCCGCATCTCGTTCGCGCGGATGTGTCGAGCAATGATCTATCAAGTGTAATTGATTTTCTTGCGGCGAATGACGGTGCATTCCTCACTTTCGTGATGGCATCGGCAAAGGTCATCGCGCTTGCCGGCAGTAATGTCCCCGGCAGTAGTATCGTCACGACGATTTGTAGCAACGGTCGCGAGACCGGCATTTATTTGAGCGGCACGGGCAAGCGTTGGTTCACCGGACCCGCGCCCGTTGTCGAAGGTGTTCTCTTGCCCGGCATCACGCCGGCTGACGCGTCACCGCAAATTGGTGACAGCGCGATTGCCGAAGTGGTCGGCTTGGGCGGATGCGCGCTAGCCGCCGCGCCGGAATCGTCGTCGAATGTGCGCGGCAAATTGGACGACGCCATCGCGTTGAGTCGTACCGCGATCAACATCGCAGTCGCGCAAAATTCGGCGTGGACGATCCCGGCATTGGGATTCGCCGGCACCGCGCTCGGACTCGACGCGCGTCTCATCGTCGCGCAAAACACCTTGCCTCCTCTCGCGGCAACGATTCCACATCGGCGCGCCGGCGGCGGCAGAGCCGGCGCGGGCATCTCGCGTTTTCCGATTTCGATTTTCGAGCAAGCCCTCGCGGCTTTGCCGGAATCGTCGGGGCGAGGAATTCGCTAAATCACCCAACTCTAATGCGGCTATTGAGCTAATGCCTCGCCCCTACCGTGGGTAAAAAAATTCGGAGAAAAATGAACACACATTGGAGCGCGTATCTTACACTGAGCATCGTCCATTTCATGGCATTCCCGGAAACGATTCGCGGCGAAGGACCGATCGTCGAAACCGTCGCCAAGATCGCCGAAGATGATTTCTTCACCGGCATCGAAGTGGCGTGGATCAAAGACGCGGAGAAACGGAAACAGGTCAAGGCGATTCTCGCGAGCGCACATCTGGCGAGCGTGTTTGGCGCGCAACCCGCGCTCATTTCGCAGAAACTCGATTTGAACTCGGCTGATTCGGCGATGCGTGCCCGCGCGGTCGCACAAATGAAAGAGTGCATTGATATGGCAGCCGATCTCGAAACTGCGCGCCTCGCGCTCCTCAGCGGCTTTGATCCCGGCGAATCCACGCGCGCCGAGGCATTCAACTGGCTCGCCGATTCGATCAACCAGATTTGCGCGTACGGTCGCGCTCACGGCGTCGGCATTACCCTGGAAATTTTCGACCGCGAGGTGGATGTGCGGGCGTTGCTCGGTCCCGTGCACGAGTGCGCGGAATTCGCGGCGCGCATCAAACGCGACTATCCGGATTTCGGTTTGATGTACGATTTGAGCCACCAACCGTTGTTGAAAGAGAAAACGATTCCGGCGTTGTGGACATTGAAAGATCACTTGGCGCATGTGCATGTCGGCAATTGCGTGACGGCGGAGGGCAGACCGGCATTCGGCGATAAACATCCGCGCTTTGGTTTTCCGGACAGCGCGAACGATGTCGCGCAGTTGGCAGAATTTTTGCGCGGCTTGTTCGCGATTGGTTATCTGCCCAAAGAGCCGGGCGCGACCAAACCCTGGGTCGGCATCGAAGTGAAACCGCAACCGGGCGAATCGAGCGAATTGTTGCTCGCCGGCACGCGCAGGGTATGGACCGAAGCGTGGGCGCGCGCGTAATCTCGCGTCAGTACTTTGTCAGTGAAATGATTGTGCAAAAAGCAAAGACTTTTGGACGCGGACAAACGCGGACGAACGCGGACGAAAAATTTTATCTGCGTTTGTCTGCGTTGGTCAGCGTCCCATAATTTGTTTGGTTTCGGCGTGACCGAGTTAGGGAATATTGTAGAGATGTCATCCACGTACCGCACGATGCAGGAAATCGCATACGATGCTATTCGCGAGGCGATCTTGGAAGGTCGTTACCAACCGGGTCAACGCCTTGTCACTGACGATCTCGCCAAAGAGTTGAGCGTGAGTCGGATGCCGATTCGCGAGGCATTGCATCGTCTCCAAGTTGTGGGACTCGTGACGAGCGCGCCGCATCGCGGCACGAACGTCAGCAAACTTTCGGAATCCGAGATTATCGAAATCTATCACATCCGCGCGGTGCTCGAAGGTCTCGCGGCGCGCTTGGCGACGCCGCACCTGACGACAACAGAGCATCAGCGATTGAACGAGTTGGTAGATGCGATGAGCGGATGCTCGCCGACCCAGGATATGGAGCGCATCCTCCAGTTGAACCACGAGTTTCACCGGATTATCTGGGAGGCGGCGCGCGCGCCGCGCTTGCTCGCGTTGATGGAAAATCTCCACGATGCGAGTCGGCGGTATCGCCGTACCAGTTTGCGCTTGCCTGGACGAATGAATCAAATCGCACGCGAGCATCGCAAGATCGTTCAGGCGTTGAGCAAGCGCGACGCGATTGCCGCGGAACAATTTGCGAATGAGCATCACGAAACGACCGCTCAACTTTTACTGAGTTCCATCGAACCGCCGCGTGAGGTGGAAAAATCAAATAGGAGTACGGGATGGCAGATAAAAGCAAACCGATTGTGATCGCGTCGGATCATTTTGGGCGGCATTTGAAAAACGCGTTGCGCGATTATTTAGTCGCCAAGGGTTTCCAGGTTGATGATCTGGGTGTGAATAGCGACGACCCAGTGGATTATCCCGATGTCGGCGCGCCGGTCGCAGAAATCGTGAGCGCGGGCAAATATGATCGCGGCATCCTCATTTGCGGCACTGGCGCGGGGATGGCGATTGTCGCCAACAAAATTCCGAACGTTCGCGCGGTGTGTGTGACCGATCCGTACACGGCGGAACGTGCGCGCGCGAGCAACGACGCGCAGATCATCACGTTCGGCAGTCAGGTGATGGGTGTCGAGACCGCGAAAAAACTCGTGGATATTTGGCTCGATAGCGAATTTCAAGGTGGACGTTCTTTGCCCAAAGTCATCAAGTTGAAACAGCTCGACGAAAAGTACCGCAAGCCGGTCAATGGACAGGACTAGTGGAGATTCATTTCCCCGTTGAACTACAACGCCAGATCGAACAAGCGATTGTCGCGGGTGAATTGCCGGTTGGTCAGTTGGTGAATGCGACCGAGCTTGCCGCGCGTTTTGATGCTTCGCTGGATGAGATACAAGAGGTTTTGCGATCAGAGCATCGCAAAGGTCTGCTCGCGCGCGATGGCGCGAATGGATTTCGCGTGCTCGGTTTGAGCGCGCCTCAAGTCGAAAGCGTGTTTCAGCACACCTCCAAGGTCGGCTTCAAACCGTCGTCGGTGATGCGCGGCGTCACGATTGAGCCGGCATCCAGCGAAATCGCGGCGAAACTCGATCTGCCCATCGGCGCGCCAGTGTATCGTTTGGAGCGCACGCGCTTGGTGAACGGCGAGGTGCTTGCAAATCAAACGAATGTGATTCCGTACCAAGTGTGCGCGGGCTTGGAAAACGATGACGTGTCGCACGCGTCGTTCCAACAGTTGATTGACGGCAAATATCGCGCGGTCACGACGGAAATGAAAGAAGAATTTGCGATGGCAACCGCGACGGCGCAAGACCAAGCAATCCTGGGGCTTGACCCAGGCGCGCCGATCTTGGTGATTCAGCGTCTCGCGTTGAGCGCCACATCAAGCCCGTTGATCTGGACCGACATTCACGTTCGCCCCGACCGCTTTGATTACGTCGCCGCACTCTGGTCCCCCGCCAAGACCTTGCTTGAACAATTTCAATTGACCTGACACAGTACATCACAGTTGTCATTTCGAGGGAGCGGAGCGACCGAGAAATCTCGGCGCTACAAGGAGAGATTTCTCGCTTCGCTCGAAATGACACTCAAATCGGTGATGTGCTGTGACAGGTTTTCAAAACCCGTAGGTCTCGCTAAAGGAGTCTCGATGTCCGTTGGAAAAACAAGAATTTATCCAATCAACACCGGCTGGGTCGTACTCGATCATGCGGTCTATTTGTTCAACAAAGGGACACCGGGGAAAAAAGTAGACATCCCCAACATTTGTTTTTACGTGGATACCGGCGAGCATAAACTGATGATTGACACCGGCTTGCCAGATGCTGAACGCGCGACCAAGTATCATCACGACTGCACCAAGCGCGGCTGTCCCGATAGCCCGGACGCGCTACAAGCGATGGGCGTTGACCCGAATGAAATCGAGATTTGTATTTTCACGCACCTGCATTGGGATCATTGCCACAACATGAAGAAATTTCGGAACGCACGTTACATCGCCTCGCAAACCGAGATTCAGTGGGCGTACAATCCGCTGCCGCCGTACTATCGTTCGTACGAAGCGCCGATCCTGGGTGTCGAACCGCCGTTCCTGGGTTGCCAGTTCGAGGTGGTCGAAGGCGAAATGGAAATCGTTCCCGGCGTCCGCGTATTTCCCACGCCAGGACACACGCCCGGTCACATCGCCGCGCAAGTCGAAACGAGCGCGGGCAGTTGCGTCGTCGTCGGCGATGCGATTTTCACGTACCGCAATTTCGAACCGAAAACCGAAGAGCATTGGCGATATTGGGTGCAAAATCGTTTGGTGAATCAGATTGACGGCTGGAAAAGTTACGAGGAAATTGATCGCCGCGCCGATTTTATTTTGCCGTTCCACGAAGAGCGCGTGCTCGAGCATTCGGTTTATCCCTATGAGGGAATGCCTCTGCGCGAAAAACGCAAACCGATTCCCGGCGCGCCGTTCTATTTTTCCGGAATATGAGCATCGTCATCATCGGCAGTCTGGATACGAAAGGAATCGAGGTCGCCTACATCCGCGACCTGATTCAACGCGCCGGGCAAACAACGATTGTGCTTGATTCTGGCACGCTGGGTTCCGCCGCGACGACCGCCGACTTTGATCGCTCCCAGGTCGCGCTGGCGGGCGGCGAAAGTTTGTCCGATCTGCTTGCCTCCGGCGACAAGGCGCGGTGTCAGAACGCGATGACCACTGGTCTTGTCAACATTGTTTCGCGTTTGTTCGCGCAAGGTCAAGCGGATGGCGTGATCGCGGTCGGCGGCGCGCAAGGTACCGCGATGGCGACCGCCGCGATGCGCGCGTTGCCCGTCGGCATTCCCAAGGTGATGGTCTCGACCGTTGCGTGCGGCAAAGCAACCTTTGGTCCGTACGTCGGCGCAAAAGATGTGACAATGATTCATTCGGTTGCCGACATCCTGGGATTGAATCCAGTCACGCGCAAGATACTCGCGCAAGCCGCCGCCGCGGTTGCCGCGATGAGTACGGTTCGCATCGCGGCGAGCGAAGCAAAAGAATTGGTCGCGATCACGCAAGCCGGCGTGACAACGCCGGGCGTGATGGCGATCAAAGACCGTTTGGAAGAACTGGGATTCGAGGTCATCGCGTTTCATTGCAACGGCATCGGCGGACAGGCGATGGAAGAACTGATTGCCGATGGCGTGATCAAGGGCGTCATTGATTTCTCGCCGCACGAGGTCACCGATTTGCTGTACGATGGCATGATGCCCGCGCTCCCAGGTCGCATGACGGTGGCGGGCAGAGTGGGCATTCCGCAAATCGTCGCGCCGGGTTGCGCGGATGTGCGCTTGCACGAATGGCGCGAGGATTGGTCTCCTGATTTGTGCGGGCGCGCGTTCGTGCGTCACTCGCCCACGCACACGCACTTTCGCACGACGGCGGCGGAAATGTCGGCGGTCGCGCATTTCATCGCGGAGCGACTCAATGCCGGCAAGGGTCCGCGTGCGGCGATCATTCCGCTGCGCGGATTCAGTATGCTCAATCGCGAAGGCGCGCCGTTGTACGACGCGGCGGCGAACGCGGGGTACATCGAGACGATGCGCGCGGAACTTGACCCGGAAATCAAGCGCGTTGAAATAGACGCGCACATCAACGATGCCGAATTCGCCGATGCAACGGTTCAGCTCTTTCTGGCTTTACGATCCGAAAAAGGATAAACACATGGCGCACGAAAATCAACGCGGTTTCTTTGCCGATCGCGCTAGTTTGAATCTGGAAGAATACATCCTCCTCGACTATTACTTTGAATGTGATGTAAACCCGGAGCAAGCGGCGGCGCATTTGTGTCAAGAGCAGTCAACGGCTCAGTGGAAACGCGTTGGCGTGGACGAGGATTTGCGCGAACGATTCGGTGCTAAAGTCATTGATCTCGTCGTTGGAGGTGTGTTGGATAAGCCGACCTATCCTTTCCTCGCGGTTGGAAACAAGCGAACGTATGCCTGTCAGGTCAAGATCGCGCATCCCCACAGAAACTTTGGTCCGAAAATTCCAAACCTCCTAACCGCCATCGGCGGCGAAGGAATTTTTTACTCACCTGGGATTTCTGCCATCAAGTTGTTGGATCTAGAATTTCCGGATGGTTACTTGCGGAATTTTCAAGGTCCGAAATTTGGAATTGATGGACT
This sequence comes from Chloroflexota bacterium, assembly GCA_016219275.1. Taxonomy (NCBI): domain Bacteria; kingdom Bacillati; phylum Chloroflexota; species Chloroflexota bacterium. Next base: position 10,656 of record JACRBM010000101.1, on the reverse strand, counting down.
GCGCGAGATTCTTCAAGTCTACGATCGTCCGCTCCTGTTCGGCGTCATCAAGCCGAACCTGGGTCTCGCGCCAGAGCCCTTCGCCGATCTCGCTTACCAGGCATGGCTGGGTGGGCTGGACATCGCCAAGGATGATGAGCTGTTGGGCGATGTCGAATGGTCGCGGCTAGACGAACGCGCGGAGAAGTTAGGCAGGGCGCGCGTGGAGTGCGAAAAGATAACCGGGGAAAAGAAAATCTATCTCGCGAATATCACCGACGAGGTGGATCGGCTGATCGAATTGCACGATGTCGCCGTCGCGCGCGGCGCGAACGCGTTGATGGTCAATGGCATGACCACGGGCTTGAGTGCGGTGAGGATGCTGCGAAAACATACCCAGGTTCCCCTGGTCGCGCATTTCGATTTCATCGCGCCCTTTACTCGTATGCCATATTTCGGCGTTCATTCGCGCGTCATCACCAAACTGCAACGCTTGGTCGGGTTCGATTGCATCATCTTGCCCGGCTTTGGCGACCGCATGAAAACATCGGACGCGGAAGTGATGTGTGACATTCAGGCGTGTGTCGAACCAATGGGGCACATCAAAAAATCATTGCCCGTTCCGGCGGGAAGCCAGTGGGCTGGTTCGATCCCGCAGTTGTACGAAAAATTGAAGAGTGTAGATTTTGGAATCGTGCCAGGTCGCGCCGTCTTTGAACATTCGCTGGGACCGCAAGCCGGTGCGGCAAGTCTGCGACAATCCTGGGATGCGACCCATCGCGGTCTCACGCTTGAGGAGTACGCGCAAGACCATGCCGAACTGAGAGCGGCAATCGAGGATGTGCGCCGCAAATGACGCGCCACTCGCAAGAACGAGTAAAGCACCTACCCGCAACACCACAATACCTTTTGACATTTTCGTTTCGCTGTGTTATAAACTGCCGCAACAATCGAATCAAACAAGATACTCTTATCCAGAGAGGCGGAGGGATCGGCCCTATGAAGCCTCGGCAACCCGTCTGGATGTTGGAAATTGGAAATTAGAAGTCGGCAAGCCCGTGCATCCATCTTCTAACTTCTAACCTCCACCTTCCAAACAAGGTGCCAATTCCGGCAGAAAGTTTCTGGTAGATGAGAGGAAAAACAAGGATGTTCAACCTCTTCTTTCCGATGAAGAGGTTTTTGTTTATCGCCGACCTCCTTTGGATGCGAGTTTCTCCGAGGAGGTCTTGCGTTATCCACCAGGTGATTACCCGTTCGAAAATATATTTATCCACGAGGAGCAAATAAAATGAGTGACCATCTCCAGTCCGAAGAACACGCGAAACATTCGCGCGCGTTCCAACCGACCGCGCAAGGCGATTCCACGCGCGCAGTCCACGCGCACGAGGCGCGCGTCAAATCGCATCACGCGTTGGTGGATCCCATCTTCCAAACTTCGACGTACACGTTTGAAAACATGGCGGACGTGTGCGCGTTCCAAGAATCTCACGCGCACAGTCACGTCGCCGACCGTTTTGAATATGGACGCTACGGCAATCCGACCAGCGCGGCAGCGGAGGCGCGCCTTGCCGCGTTGGAACATGCCGAAGGCGCGATCCTGGTTGCCTCGGGGATGGCGGCGCTGACGGATACTTTTTTGAATTTGCTCTCACCGGGAAAACACATCATTATGACCGACGACAGCTATCGGCGCACGCGTCAATTCTGCGAAGAGTTCCTCACGCGCTACGACGTCGCGGTGACGGTCGTGCCGCTCGGCGATTACGATGCGCTGGAAGCCGCGATTCGACCAGAGACGCGCGTGCTGTTTTCGGAAACCCCGTCCAATCCATACTTGCGCGTTTTGGACGTCGAACGCTTCGCGGAAATCGGTCGCCGTCGTGGAGTGTTGACCGTGATTGACGCGACCTTTGCAACGCCGATCAATCTGCGCCCGCTCGATTGGGGCATTGATCTGATCACGCACTCGGCGACGAAATACCTGGGCGGTCACAACGATCTACTCGCCGGGTTTATCGCGGGACGAAACGAACTGATTGATCCGCTGCGCGACGCCATCGGCATCCTGGGCGGCATTTCCGATTCGAACACGGCATACCTGTTACTGCGCGGAATGAAAACGTTGAGCGTGCGCGTCCAGAAACAAAATCAAACCGCGCAACAGATCGCGGAATTTCTCGCGGCGCATCCCAACATCGAACACGTGTGGTATCCTGGATTGAAAACACATCCGGGGCACGCGATCGCGGCGCGGCAGATGAATGGATTCGGCGGCGTCGTTTCGTTTACTGTGCGCGGAGATTTGGACGCGACGTTTCGATTTATGGACGCGCTCCGGATTCCGTACATTTCGCCCTCGCTCGGCGGCGTCGAAAGTTTGGCGCTCCACGTGGCGAAGATGGCGTACTATGATGTTGCGCCGGCGGAACGATTGAAACTGGGAATTCCGGACAACCTGGTTCGGTTTGCTGTCGGAATTGAAGACGCCCAGGATTTGATCGCCGATTTGGATCAAGCGTTACGGTTTTCGCGTCTTGTGGTAGAATGAACCCGACCATCAGAACATCAACCAGCTGATCGAAGGACATTCAACATGAACAACTATTCTCCTGTTCTTCCTCTGTTGTATCTCGGCGGCGAAAAAACCTGGGAGATGCCGCAACTCTCCAGTCTCAACACGTTGCCGCCGCGCGCGACGTTGATTCCATTTCCCTCCGCGCGCGATGCACGGTCACTCGACCGCGACCAGTCGCCCTGGTTTGCGAACTTGAGCGGTGAGTGGCAATTCAAAATCAAAGCCAAGCCCGCTGAAGCAACCGACGATGCGTTGAATGCGAACGATTGGTCGCGCATCCAGGTTCCCGGCAATTGGACGATGCAAGGATTCGGCAAGCCGCATTACACGAATGTCGTCATGCCCTTTCCGCAAGAACCGCCGCACGTGCCGGAAGAAAATCCGACCGGGATTTATCGCCGCGAGTTTAGCGTGCCGGCAAGTTGGCAAGATCGTCGCATCGTTCTGCATTTCGGCGGATGCGAAGGTGTGCTGTACGTCTACGTCAATCGCCAGCCCATCGGCATCAGCAAAGACGCGCGCACGCCCGCCGAGTTCGATGTGACGAAGGCAGTGCGCGTTGGCGAAACGAACGAACTCGTCGCCGTTGTCGTGCAATGGTCGGACGCGAGCTTCATCGAAGACCAGGATCATTGGTGGCAAGCCGGGATTCAACGCGAGGTGTATCTGTACGCGACGAACGTGCCGCATCTCCAAGACGTTTTCGCGCGCGGCGATCTCGCGGAAGATTTGCACAATGGCATTTTGCGCGTCACGTGCAAGATCGGTTTTGCCGGCGAAACGCACAACGATTGCGTGGTCGAGGCGCAATTGTTCGACGTGGAATCGCGCGCGGTGTTCACGCAACCGTTGACGTGCGCGTACGACGGTTCGATGTTGCCGCGCTCCGAAGTGACATTCGAACAACCCGTGCGCGCGCCGAAACTCTGGTCGGCGGAAGCGCCGAATTTGTACACGCTCGTCGTCACGCTCAAGACACCGCGTGGCGAGGAAAGTACCGCGTGTCGCATCGGCTTTCGCAAAATTGAAATTCGCGACCGGCAATTGCTCATCAACGGCAAGCGCGTGATGATCAAGGGTGTGAATCGTCACGATCACGACGACACGACCGGCAAAGCAGTTAGCCGCGCGACGATGGAAGCCGACCTACGCTTGATGAAACAATTCAACGTGAACGCGGTTCGCACATCGCACTATCCCAACGATCCGTACTGGCTCGAGCTGTGTGACCGCTTTGGCATGTATGTGGTGGACGAAGCGAACATCGAAGCGCACGCGTTTTATCGCGAGACGTGTCGCGATCCGCGTTACACGAACGCGTACGTCACGCGCGTGCGCGCGATGGTCGAGCGCGACAAGAATCATCCGTGTGTGATCTTTTGGTCGCTTGGCAACGAGTCCGGCTACGGACCGAATCACGATACGGCAGCGGGCTGGGTGCGCGGCGCAGACCCATCACGTCCCTTGCATTACGAAGGCGCGATTTCGCGCTGGGCAGGTCGCACCTGGGAGGACGGGCATCGCGTCACCGATGTGGTGTGCCCGATGTATCCACCGATTCAGAAAATTGTCGCGTGGTCGAAGCAAAGCCAGGATTGGCGTCCGATGATTCTGTGCGAGTACTCGCACACGATGGGCAACAGCAACGGTTCGCTCGCCGATTACTGGGCGGCGTTTGAAAAATATCCTGGGTTGCAAGGCGGCTATCTGTGGGAGTGGATTGATCACGGCATCCAGCAAACCGATGCGAACGGCAAAACGTACTGGGCGTACGGCGGCGATTTCGGCGATACGCCGAACGACGCGAATTTTGTTGTGGATGGGATCGTGTGGCCCAATCGCACGCCGCACCCGGCGCTGTACGAATTCAAGCACCTCGCGCAACCGGTGCGCGTCGAATTGCTGGATTCGCGCGGGCGTATTCGCATCGTCAACAAACGCGATTTCACCTCGCTCGACGATTTGGTTGGCGAATGGGAATTGACCCTGGATGGTACGCGGGCGCAAGCCGGCAAACTGCCGCGCCTCGCCATCGCGCCGGGTGAGTCGCTGGATGTGACACTTGCTCTCAAGAGCAGTTCAGCGGGTGAGCGTTTTCTCAACCTGCGGTTTTATCAGCGCAAAGATACGTGGTGGGCGAACGCCGGGCACGAGGTCGCGTGGCAGCAACTCGCGTTGCCAGCGCGCGCCCACAAACTCGCGCGACTCGGTGATGCCAAAATAATCGCGGAAGAAGATGCTCACGCGATCATTTTGCGCGCGGGCAATGTACGCGCCGTGTTCGATAAAGTACCCGGCGCGCTGGTGGAGTTTGGCGCGGACACAAATTGGATCGTGCGCGGACCATCGCTCAACGTCTGGCGCGCGGCAACCGATAACGATGGCATCAAGTTGATCCTGGGACGCGAAGGCAGTAAAACACTCGTGCGCTGGCTTGACCTGGGATTAGATCGGGTCGAGCACTCGTTGGCGCGCATTCGATTGCTGCGTTCAAAAGGAATGCCAGTCGTCGAGATCATTCATCGCGCATCCGGGCGCGGCAAGTGGAACGATTTTACACACACACATCGCTACACCCTCGACGCATCGGGCGAGTTGCGCGTCGAAAATATCGTGCGTGTGGGCAATGGCATTCGCGATATTCCGCGCGCGGGTGTGAGCTTGGCGCTCGCTTCGAATTTAGAACACCTGGAATGGTTCGGGCGTGGACCGTGGGAAAATTATCCAGATCGCAAGACATCGGCAATCGTGGGGCGCTACGCGAGTACGGTAACAGAACAGTATGTGCCGTACATCATGCCGCAAGAGCATGGACACAAGACGGATGTGCGGTGGCTGACACTGGTTGATTCAAGTGGACACGGTTTGCGTGTCGAAGGCGACCCGACCATCGAATTTTCGGCGAGCCATTTCACCGCCGCCGATTTGTTCGCGGCAAGGCACACAATTGATCTCGCGCCGCGCGCTGAAGTGATGCTCAATCTGGATGGCGCGCATCGCGGACTCGGCACCGCGAGTTGTGGTCCCGATACGTTGGAGCAGTATCGTTTGCTCGAGTCGGTCTATCGCTTTGGCTATCGCCTCAAGGCAAAATAATTGTGATCCGCGAATCACGCGAATCTTCATGAATCAAAATAAGAATTTCCGTAGATTCGCGGTTTATCAACACTCGTCGGACTCTCTCGGCGGCGAGAAAGAATCCAGCTTTCTCCAAGAAACCTGGATTCGGGACAAGCGCAAGCTGTGCAAATGGGATTGCGCGATCGCGCGATGTGCAGATACATCGCGCGATTTTTCGTGCGCTCAAAACTGATTTACCGAACAGCGAGGAGGCGAGAAAATAAAAACCAGTCCGGTGAAGACTGGTTTGTGGGGCACAAACCCCTGATCTACAAAAAAAGCGGAAGACGAGATTTGAACTCGCGACCTTCTCCTTGGCAATAAGACAAACGTTCTAATGCTCAAGGAGAGACCCGGACTTCTCCTAGTCGTCGCGATTTGTGTCCCGCTTAAGCGCTAATTGTAAATTCACTTTACAATTAGCGCTTTTTTTATTGCATCCACCGGCGAGCCGTCACGATAGATGGCAATGAGGTCATTGAAATCATACTCCACATACAGATCGAGCGTCGTACTCGATTTGGAGTGTCCGAGAATTTGTTGCAGAGATTTCACATCACGCACTCGCTTGAGATAGAGCTTGGCAAATGTATGACGGAGGAGATGGGGATACAGGCGCTTCAGTCCGGCATGAATTTGCAACCGCTGAAAGAGCGATCGCACGCCAGGTGCCTTGAATGCCGAACCATCCGCATTCAGAAACACATTCTTGACGAGCGACGCGGGACGAACCGCCAACCATTTGCACAACGCGAGCGCGGATGATTCGCCGAGTGGCACATCGCGATCCTTGCGCCCTTTGCCTGTGACCCGGATGCGGTCTTCATCAAGATACACATTATCAATCGTGAGTCCGAGCACTTCACCGCGGCGAAGACCATTGTTCACCATCAACATCAAGAGCGCGAGATTGCGTTCAGGTGATTGGGTGTGCTCGACCTCATTCAGTAACGTGACGACCTGTTCTTCGGAGAGACGCGGCACAATGCGGTCCGGCAATTTGGGCTTGCGAATACGCACCATCGGATTTTGCGCGAGATATTCCTCGCACTCACAAAACCGAAAGAAGGTCTTGAACGTGCGATACATGCCCTCGATGCTGTAAGGCGATAATTTTGTGTCCGGGCGACGACCGTTTGGTCGCTCGTGCAAATCAGCAAAGTACGCGCGCAGATGCTCGGTAGTTATCTGCTCGATCAGTGTGATGGATCGTGGCTGCAAGAAGGCGGCAAGATTGCCGAGGTCGGCGGCGTAACGCTTGTGGGTGTTGCCGCTCAAATCGCGAGCCACGACATCCTGCAAAAACGATTGAATTGCGCGTTCAAGTTCCATAGGGTGCACCTCCGGTCTGTGAAGGGTAGGGTAGCACAATCAGAACCTACGTTCTATCCCTGAAACAGGGGATTTGTCCGTGATTCTCTGATCACGGGTTTCCGTGAGTGCCGGCATTTCACCGTGATAGCAATATCACGGATTTCCGGGAGAACCGTTGTTTGACCGTGATCTGCCTATGACGGGATTCCGTTACTGGTTGGTTACACCAATAAAAAAGCACGGCACTGCGATGCCGCGCTTTACGTACGCAGGGTATTTTTCCGTGATTTGCATATCACGGATTCCCGTTACTCCCCAATAACGGGCATAAAAAAGCGCGGCAAATAGATGCCGCGCACGAAACGTGGTGGAGGGCGGATCAGCCGTGGGAAGCAAGTCCGCCTTCCACCCACACTGTATCACAAATCAGGAAAGAACGCAATGAAACGCACCCACCGGCGTGCGGTCCACGATCTACAGAAGGTCTTCGAGTGGATCGTCGCCTACAAAACTCACCACGATGGCAACTCTCCCTCTCTCGTCGAGCTGATGCATGCCTGCGGCATTTCAAGCCGGAGTGTGGCGTTGTATCAACTCCATCGCTTACAGAACGCCGGCTATATCCGCCTGACGGCGAGCCGCAAGTCACGCAGCATCTGTGTCGTCGGCGGAGAATGGCGGTTGGCAACGCCATGAGGCGAAGGTCAATCGGTCAGGTCGCGGATAAGGCGCACGAGTTCGACGCGGGTGTGCACGTCGAGCTTGGCGTAGATGTGCTTGAGGTGAGATTCGACTGTGTGGACAGAGATGTGCAGTTCCTGTGCGATGTCGGCATTGCGCATCCCTTGAACGACGAGGCGCGCGACCTCGGTTTCGCGAGAGGTGAGCGAATCCCACAACCAAGTACGGTGGATGGGGGTGGGTGAATGTCCAATGACGTTCATCGCAGACGATTTGGTCGTGGTGCGGTAGCGATGACGCCAGAGCCATACGGCAAGCAGAACGGAAACAACAGCAATCGCGATCAACGCAAGAAATTGTAAATCAGTCACGCGATAATTGTATCAGAACGTCCGTTCTAAGTCAAAATGCGATCAGTTCGAGTAATGGGTTGATTCATCGGCGCGAGTGCATTTTGGCAGGTTGAGCACAAGCAGGACCGATGTCGCTTGTCGTCGAGTCTGAACATAGCGCGATCGCCACGAACGCAAAAGGATGCGGAACGGCACAAGCAACTTGGCACGACCTTGCAAGTCCAGGCACAAAAGCGATTCGGACGAATCCGCCACTTGCAAGCACGTCCACACAGGCAACTCTTGAGAGACCCGCCAGACACCGGTAAATAATCCTGGGTGTGAATCGCGGAACATCTGACCCGGCGATGCACCAAAACGCACCCAGGCATAAATAACGGAGGGATCAGCGACAGCTCCGTATCGGATACCTCATACGCGGCAAAGCCCTCTGGTGACAGGGGGCTTCCCAGGCGTTTCGTTTCCTTTACTAAGCAACGCTATGCGAATGACGTGATTCAAAAATTTAAGGAGGTGTGACAATGCAGTACAAGATTTGGACGGACGGGGCGTGCTCCGGCAATCCTGGGCTTGGGGCGTGGGCATCTATCGTTGTGGATGACCAGGGCGGGGATGTGCGCCTCGGTCAAGCGGAAGACCACACGACTAACAATCTGATGGAACTGCGTGCGGTGGAACGCGCCCTCGAGTTCGTGGACATGGAGGCGCAGATCGTCCTTTACACCGACAGCAACCTGGTTGTGCAGTGGATGCTTGGGACGTACGCACGGAAGAATCTACCGTGTGCCGCAATCTCCAATCACATTGACCAACTGATTGCGACGAAAGGGTTGCAGGTGGAATGGGTGCACGTTCCCGGACATGGTGGGGATGAACGCAACGAACAAGCGGATCGGTTTGCCAAGTCGTTGATCCGACTACGCAAGCGCGAAATCGCGCAAGAGTCGATGCTGAGGAAATGATGAACACACCCCGCCCTATCGAAAAACGCAGTCGAACGATGCCCCAAAAGAGGGTTCTCGGAAAGTCAAAAAAGGCGAAAACCCCTAGTGCGGAAAGTAGTGCTTGTCGTTTGAGAGGCACGAAAAAACGCCGTGAGGCATCCGAGTCCAAGAAACCCCAAATCGTCGCTCTCAGCCGTTTGCCGTCCGGCAAGGAAATCAAGCAGTTGCGCCAACATCTCGGACTATCCGCAACCGAGTTTGGAAAAAAGTTTGATGTGTCACGCTCGACGATTAAACACTATGAGGGCGGGAGTCGCAAACCCAATCCCAGGTTTGCCAAAGCATTTTGGGCATTCCGCGATATGACGCCCAGGACGAGCGTGCGCTTAATAACCCAGGTTGATCTACCGCCGCTGGTCTATGTGGAAACACCGCCGATGCAATGCAGAGGACACGGGAATTACTTTTTTTGGGCAGACCGTCGGCGAGTTTACTGCAAGCACAACAAGGGCGAGTGCCGTAAGTTGTGGTTGCGGAAAGTGAGGGAAGAAAATGCCAGTGCTCGATTGTCTCATTACGCTCGCCGCCGGGCGCGTCGTCATCCTGGGAATCGGCGTGTGGAAAAAACTAAGCGACGTACGAAATCCAAGGAGGTGGGAGGAGTGAAGAAGTGACAGACCTTGGCGATTGACCTCAACCGATTGTGGGTCATCCCCTTTCGCGTGAACGAAGAAATGAAGTGCGGCTATTGTGGACGACCCCAAGGCATCAACGTCAAGATGTTCGAGATTTGGCGCGGCAAAACGTTTTTGAAAAACCTATGTCCGAACTGCAACGAGAGGCGCAAGCGCGGACAAATTCAACTCGAAGGAGAATCGAAATGACCATGCGAATGTTTAATCTGAAATGGTTTGCGGTCGTTTTCCTGCTTGTGGCATTGGCGGTCGTGATGTCGAACGGTTTGCCAGAGGAAGAATCGAAACCGTTTGAGGGTGATATTTGGTATCATCCCGAAGTGCTCGATGAGGCAGGAATGCCTATCAACGATTGCGGACGTAATTACGCGTTCAAATTGGAGTTTGTTTTGCCGAACGGTGATCCTTGCCAGACTATCATCGGGGTTGCCAGTGAGAAATACGTCAAACGCGTTACCAAGACGTTTGAGAACGAATCTAACATCTGGGCAGACTCGATTGACCTGGCACTCGACTACATTGAAAAAGTCGTGTGGAAGTTCGGGGGATATGCTCCGAAGTAAAAACTAGGACAGGACGAAGTATACTCGCCGAATTTGCGCCAGCAGTTCGGCGAGTTCTTTTATCGTCGCCGATTGATTCAACTTGCCTACAATGGGCTTGGCGTTCGGACGGAAGAAATAGACTCGACGCCATAAATCATTACGACCGACTTGCAGTTGGGGATAGACTTGAATTCTAACGCCGCGTGAAAACAGGAAAATGAAATCATCGAGCATTTTCTTTTCCCATTCTTGCGGTTGCGGTTTACGTTCGTACTCAGGTTCTATTTGTGTGTGTGTGTTCATACTTTGATTATAGCACATTTATTCTATCTTCAACAAGCGTCACAAAATCATTTTCTTTTTTGTGTGTGCGGGGGGAAGTCTCCCCCCGGCGCGGGCAAAGACCGCGCACCCCTATCTAGAAATGGCACGGTGATTTGTAGCCGC
>JACRBM010000100.1 GCA_016219275.1 Chloroflexota bacterium | reverse complement strand
TTCCCTGGAAGAATTGCGCCAACGGATTTTGAAATTCATCGAGTACTTCAATCGCACGATGGCCAAGCCGTTTAAGTGGACCTATGCTGGCCGTCCATTAACGGTTTGAACTACCGAAGGATTTATGCCGAGCTGTACTAGCTGCTTGCTTTTTTCAAGACTCGCGACGGTTTCGATCACTCGCTTGACCGCATCGTCAAGTTTCTCCATTCCTGGCGCAATGTGCGGCTGATCGTTTTTCTGAATGACTGCCTCTAAATCGCGAGCCGCCACAAACACATCCGGCATAGAGAGATTGGCGGCAACCCCTTTGACCGTATGCGCGAGCCGACGCGCCAGTATCATATCGTCGCGTCCAAGCGCTTCACGGATCTCGCCAACCACACTCCCGTGCTCTCTGGAAAAATCGTTCAAAAGCTCATGGAGCAATTCCCGATTGCCCATCAATCGTTTGAGCGCATCTCCTACATCAATTCCCGGCAACGATTCCGGCGGCGCCGGTGAATCGGCAACCGACGGCGGCTCGATTGAGATTGTCGGCGTCTCCTCTACCCGTGATTTGATCCAGCGTGACAAGGTAGCCAGCAACTTGTCCGGTTCAACGGGCTTGGAGACATAATCGCTCAATCCAGCATCGAGGCATTTTTGTCGTTCGCTTTGCAAGGCATGAGCCGTCATCGCGATGATCGGTGTGGTCTGAATGTTCAAGCGGGTGCGGATCACACGCGTGGCTTCATAGCCATCCATTTCGGGCATCTGCAAATCCATGAGGATCGCATCGAAATGCTCCGCGCCATCCGCCAACCTTTGGGTTGCTTGCAGTCCATTGCCAGCCATTTCAACCGTCAGTCCAAATCCTTCCAAGATTTCTTTTGCGACCTGCTGGTTGATTTCATTATCTTCCACCACCAAGACGCGCGCACCCGATAATATTGGAGCCGCGTTAGTTGCTCGTCGCGGCGCGGATGCTTCGCCCGGCGTACTTGTCCGGTCATAACCGAACGCTTCCATGATCGTGTCAAACAAAATAGAGTCGCTGATCGGCTTGATCAGAAATCCATCCAATCCTAATCCTTCCGCTTGGCTGATAACTTCTTCGCGACCATAAGCCGTAACCAAAAAGATTTTGGGAATCCTGGGTAAACGCGCATGCGCCTTGATCCGACGCGCCGTTTCGATACCGTCCATTGCCGGCATTCTCCAATCGAGAATGACCAAATCGTAGGGTTGCTGTTCCAACTCTACCAGCGCCTCAAAACCAGAGTTTACCGTTGTGACATCAAACGTCATATTGGTTAGGGTGGTTTTCAAAATGTCTTGCGCGGTGCGATTGTCATCTGCGACCAACACTTTCTTGCCTCGAACGTCAATCGGTGGACAACGTTTTTGAGCGACCGTCTCGGTTTGCAAACCCAGCTCAACCGTGAAACTAAAAGTGCTCCCAATGCCCGGCGTGCTTTCGACGCCGATCTCACCACCCATACGTTCCACCAGTTCCTTACTGATGGCGAGTCCCAAGCCAGTGCCGCCGTACTTGCGCGTTGTGGAACCGTCCGCCTGAGTAAAGGGGCGGAACAACTTGGCGCGTTGCTCCGGCGTCATGCCAATGCCCGTATCGCGAATTGAGAATTTGAGCCGGACGCGATTATTCTCCCGATGGACCAACTCCGTCGCCACGATGATCTCTCCGGTCGCCGTGAATTTTACCGCATTGCCAACCAGATTGATCAGCACTTGACCCAAACGCAGCGGATCGCCCACCAACTCTCTCGGCACATCAGGGTCAATCCGAAAGAAAATTTCCAGTCCCTTCTCCTGCACTTTCAAGGTCACGACATTGGCAACATTGTTCAGCACCTGGTCGAGATGAAAGTGCGTCATTTCAATTTCCAACTTGCCCGCTTCAATTTTCGACAAGTCCAAGATGTCGTTGAGCAAACCTAGCAGGGTATGCGCCGAAGACTGTATCTTGGTAAGGTAATCGCGCTGCTTGGGAGAAAGATCGGTCTTGAGCGCCAGGTGACTCAAACCCACGATGGCGTTCATGGGTGTACGGATTTCGTGGCTCATGTTCGCCAGGAATTCGCTTTTCGCCTGCGTGGCTGCCTCGGCGGTTTCTTTGGCTTGACGCAATTCCTCTTCGCTTTGTTTCTGCTTGGTGATATTATGCGTCAAGCCAAACGTTCCGACAATGGTCCCCGCCGCATCGTGCAAAGGCATCTTGGTCATCAATTCCCATCTAATCGAGCCATCTGCCTGGGTAACTTTTTTCTCCACACCAATCTTGGGGACGCCGGTTTGCATGATGGCTTGTTCTTCAGCATACGCGTCGCGCGCGCTTTTTTCGTTTGAAACGTCATGGTCGCTTTTGCCAATTAGTTGCTCCGGCGTCAAGCCATGCTTGCTTGCTTTCGCCTTGCTCACGCGAATAAAGCGGGACTGCGTGTCTTTGAAATAGACCGGTTCCGGGATCGTATCCAAGAGCGCGTGCAACAAACTTCGTTCGGTCGCGAGGATTTCATCGGCGCGCTGCCGCTCCTGCGCCAACAATGCGCCCTTCAATGCGCTGCTGAGATTCGCACTCAAGATATCATAGACTTGTCCTTCGCGCGGACCGATCTCGAACAACACAAATCCCAACTGCTGCTCTTTGAAATAAAGCGGCTCGACGACAAAACTGGCTTGCCGCTCGTGCGGGAACATCCCGGCGGGCAAGAGATCACGCGAGCGAAAACGGCGTCCACCCGATTCTAATTCAATCCGTCCGTGTTCCGTGCAAGCCAGGATCAACTGCGACCACTCTGGAACGGATTGGGAATTGGTGTACGGCTGGGGGTCTTGATACAAAGCGACATAACAACTTGGAATTTCCAAGCGCCGGAGATTCGTCGCTAAAATATCCATCAAGCCGGCAACATCGAATGTGGTCAGCAATGCCCTTTCGATTTCACGCAACGTTTGCGTCCGTGCTGCTTGTTGCAAAGCTTGATGCGCCTGCGCTTGCCGCTCGATTTCGTTGATCATGACGCGCGCCTGGTGCCAAAGATCCTCCGCTGCCCCTAATGCCGCGCCTTCCAAATACGGCAGAGTTTCGCGGCGCATTGCCGAGATGACTCCATGACACACGGCGGCGTCGCTGGCGGTGGACATGATCCGCCAAAAAATCAGATTCAGGTTTTGCAAAAACAAACTCGGCGACGCGCCATCCAATGCGCTCGCAAAAGTACGCCAAAGATCTTCCGCCCAGTCTATCGCCATGTTCGGCGTCGTCGCGCCCGCGGCTTGCAACATCGCCGATATGATCTGCGCCCGATGCTCAACGAAAACATCCCGGCTCTCCACACGATTGATCTTTTGCCGAGCCGCCGCTTGAGTGATCGCAGCGTCCATGCAACCGCACGATTGGCGAATCATGAGCTGCGGTTCGAGCATGACCTCAGACACTGGCGCACCCTCGATCAGATCCTTGAGCATTTCCACACCCAAGTACCCCATCTCGTGAAACGGACCCGCCACTGAAGTGAGCGGGGGAGTGTGCACGCGTCCTTGCATGCTGTTGTTGAAACCGGCGACGGCGACTTGAGCCGGAACCTGGATCCCACGGCTACGCATGGCTTCAAGCGCACCCAGGAGCAACATATCACTCGCGCCCACCACCGCGTCAAAGTCTACCTGCGGACGCAGGTTTCGTTCGTCCAGCAACAGATGTATCGCGTTCGCGCCAGCGGACGGATCCCAATGCAGCGGCGGGCTAACGAGACGCGCATCAAAAGGCAACCCATACGCTTCAAGCACCTCGACATACGCGCGATACCGCTTCTGTGCCATCGAGTGACTCTCGGGTCCACGCAGGAACACCAGGCGACGAAATCCGTGGACTTGGATGAGGTGAACGATTGCCGCGCGCATGCCGCGGTAATCGTCAATCAAGATGCTGGGGAATCCTTCAACCGTTCCGCCGATAGCCACTATGGGGAGAGGGCGAAAGCGTTCGTGAAAGTTTCTGTTTTCAGCCGGGCTGATATAAGTACCAATGTTGCTTGCCCGACTGGCAATCGCATCAATGTTCTGCGCCTTCACCAGATCGTAAAGAATGTTTGCTTGGGCTTGAAAATCTCTGGGATCGGACACGCACCCGCCGCTGAAAGAAATCACATTCAGATCGAACTCTTGCCCTGCGGCAATCACGCCGGACCAAAACGCCTGACCGGCATGATCACTTATTCCGCCAGCCAAGTAGCCGACGGTCGGACGCGCTTTGCGGTGAAAACTGGGGGATTGAGTAGCATTCCGTTGATACGTCATAGGTAAACCTCTGACGTTCAATTTAGCAGACTAGTGTTACCGTGACAATCACCAATTGTAACTAGTACCGGTTGGCGCATATTTCTAGGACTCGAGTTTGAGCCATCACGGCATTCTAGTTCCCAGGTTTTCCGATGGTTGATTGCCCTATGCAATGCCGACGCGCTTGCGCGGGGTAACCTGGTTTCGAACAAGTGACGCGGCGCGCACACAAAAGCAAAGGTCATCATTTCTCAAACTCATTCGCCTTTTGTTCCGCCAATTTCTTCGTAAACTGCAACACCCCTTCTTCAAGAAAAACCCTCCCAGTTAATGATCAAAAAAGACGCCCGTACTGCATAATGACCAGCACGAGCGAATACTCTACTCAATCGTCGCTCGAGATGATCAGACCATCTTGAGGTCAGACGACTTGAGGAAATCGAGTGGGTGTTTTATTTCCAAGGTCAATCAAAGCACATTGACGAAGCAAGGGTAAAAGTCTCAGCCGACTTTCGGTTTCGAACAGGGATTGACAAACTTGGACACTTGCCATAGGATGCGACTTGATGGCACACGACGATGTGGTTGAATTACTCACAAAGGAAATCGAGAAAGTCGGGGCGAAAAAATACTTGATGGTCTTGGCTTACGCCGCGTCGTTAGTTACGTTCGGAAAGAAGGTAAAAAATAAGGCGAGGCGGGTGTGACAGCACCCAACCCCGCTTTGGCTAGAATGTTGGAGCGCCCGTCTTCTCCGGCAAGAGTATCCGGGCGCACCCCACATTGCACCTTACCAGCAAGTGGCAAGGGACGCGTTGCCGCGTCTAGCTGGGGGACGAGGATTCGAACCTCGGCGTGCAGATCCAGAGTCTGCTGTCCTACCACTAGACGATCCCCCATCGCAGTCGGCATTGTAGCACAAATCGTCTCGGATGCCAAATTTTCCCAGAGATACACGCATGAACATCGTGATTGTGGCGAACGGCGAATTGGAAAATCATCCGCGCTTGCGCGACCTGTGGCGCGCGGCGGATTTAAGAATCGCCGCGAATGGCGGCGCGGTGAACGCGCGCCAACATCTCGCCCTGACCCCGCACGTTGTCATCGGCGATTTCGATTCGCTGGACGACGCGACGCGCGAGTGGTGCGCGAGCGCCAGGTTCATCCAACACCCGCGCGATAAAGACGCGACCGATCTCGAACTCGCGCTCGACCTGGCGCGCGCGCGCGGCGCGACGACGATCACGATCCTGGGTGCAAACGGCGGACGCTTTGACCAGGCATTCGCCAACGTAATGCTCCTCGCCAAACTCGCCTCCGCGCGCGTCATCGCGAAAATCGCCGGCGCGAATTTCGACGCATGGGTCGCGTGGGAACGCGCGGACATTGCAGGGCGCATCGGCGATACCGTGTCGCTCATCCCACTCAGCGCGCGCATCGAGCACATCGTCACGCGCGGACTCAAGTATCCGTTGCGCGATGAGACCTTATTGCTCGGTCACGCGCGCGGCGTCAGCAATCAACTCGTTGAAGAACACGCGACGATAACCTGGGCAAACGGATTGTTGCTCGTCGTGCATCTGTTCGCGATGTGATCAGCGCTACGGCGAGCGCCGACGACGCGACCATTCGACAAATTGACTATTTGACCACTTGACTAAACGGTGCTACACTCTGCGCCAACAATCGAATACATTTTGGGGAGCTCGGTACATGTCGGGCTGAGAGGAAGACCACCCGTCTTCGACCCATTGAACCTGATCTGGATAATGCCAGCGCAGGGAACGATCCATAATTCGTGAACCGCTCCCTCAGTCAGGAGCGGTTTTATTTTTTCGTAGGGCAAGTTTCCAATTTACCGAACAAGTTGGAAACTGGTTCGACAAAAAATCATTCTGCAGGAGGTTTCCATGTTTATCCGTGTTCTATTCATCGCGCTCGCCACGTCGCTCGCACTCGTCGCGTGCGCGCCCGGCACACCCGCACCCACGCCCACCGCCACACCCATCACCGCGCCCACCGCCGGCGCCGTTCCTACATTTCAACCGGCGCGCGATCTCGTCGTGATGACGCACGATTCGTTCGAAGCATCGGAAAGCGTCATCAAGGAATTCGAAACGGCGAACAACGCCAAAGTGAAAATCCTCAAGTCGGGCGACGCGGGCGCGTCACTCAACAAGGCGATTCTCGCCAAAGGCAATCCACTCGCGGACGCATTCTTTGGCGTGGACAATTCGTTCCTCTCGCGCGCGATCAAAGCCGACATCTTTGACGCGTACAAACCGGCAAGCGCATCGAAAATTCTCGCCGAGTTCGCGCTCGACGCGAATTTCCAACTGACCCCGGTAGATTACGGCGACGTGTGCATGAACTATGACCGCGCGTACTTTGAAAAGAAAAATCTCCCGCCGCCGCAATCGCTCGAAGATCTGACCAAATCGCAGTACAAATCGCTCACCGTCATCGAGAATCCGGCAACCTCCTCGCCGGGTCTCGCCTTCCTGCTCGCGACCGTCGGACATTTCGGCAAGGACAAGTACCTCGATTTCTGGAAGGCAATGCGCGCGAATGATGTGCTCATCACCGAGGGCTGGAGCGACGCGTACTATGCCAAGTCCACCTGGGGCGGCAAGGGCGGCGACCGTCCCATCGTATTGAGTTACGCGACGAGTCCCGCCGCCGAAGTATTTTTCTCGAACGGCAAAATGACCACGCCGCCGACCGGCAACATTCTCGGCGACGATACATGCTTTCGGCAAATCGAATTTGTCGGCGTGTTGAAAGGCGCCAAGAACCCAGACCTCGCGCGCAAGTTTGTGGATTTTATGCTGACGACGAAATTCCAGGAAGACGTGCCGTCGCAGATGTTTGTCTTTCCCGTGATGAGCGACGCGAAATTGCCGGACTTTTTCAAGTTCGCGGAGAAACCCAAGAAACCCGCGCTGGTCTCGCCCGCCGAGATTGATACCAATCGCGATGAGTGGATCAAAGCTTGGACAAACGTTGTACTGAGATAGCGCGAATCAGGGTGAGAGAAACTCTCACGCTATTTTGTTTTTGACCGCGCCGGTCGTATAATACAAGTAGAGGGGCAATCTGCCTGGAGAGGCGCGCCATGATGACCGACGCACCGAGCACGTTAACCGATTTGGGACCGGGCGATCACTTGTGTCTGCTGTACGCGGACGAGTACGAACATCGCACAATCCTCACACCATTCATTCGCCAAGGGTTGGAACGCGACGAAAAAGTAGTGTGCATCGTTGATGCAGACGGCGGCAAAACGATCCTGGGCTATTTGCGCGAGGATGGTCTGCTGGTCGAACCATTCATCGAGCGCGGACAGTTCGAGTTGTTGATCACGCACGACGCCTACATGCGCGAGGGCGCGTTCGATCCCGATCAGATGATCGCGTGGCTGGAATCGGAAACGCGCGCGGCGCTTGACCACGGATACCGCGCGCTCCGCGTAACGAGTGAAATGACCTGGACGTTGCAAGATTTGCCCGGTTCGACGCGCTTGATCGAGTACGAAGCCAAGCTCAATCAATTTTTTCCGAATCAGCGCGCGCTTGCCATTTGCCAATTCGACCGCCGCCGCTTTTCCGCCGAACTGCTCCTCGATGTGTTACGCACGCATCCCCGCGCCGCGATTGGCGCGACGATTCACGCCAATCCATACTTTGTGCCACCGGAGCAACTCCTAGAGCAGCGCCTCGCCCAAGCCACACTCGTTCACTGGATCGAGCATCTTGAATCGCGCCCGCGCTGGCTGAAAGAACAAGCGCGCCTGAAACGCGCGACCTCGGCAGGCAAAGCGGCATTGTGGGAATGGGACCTTGCGACCGGCATTTTAGAATGGTCCGGCGCGATTGACGACATGCTCGCGTACACACCCGGGGAATTTCCACGAACAATGGCGGCGTGGGAAGACATCTTGCATCCAGATGATCGGGCGCGCGTGTTGGACGCGCTGAATCGCCATTTGCAATACGACGCGACCTATGACATTGATTATCGTGTCCGCCGCCGTGATGGCGCGTATGTTTGCTGGCACGACGATGGCAATTGCGAGCGCGATGCCACCGGCCACGCGATTCGGATGACGGGGTCGTGCGTAGACATCACCGAACGCAAACACGCGGAAATTGAATTGCGGCACAGCGAAGAAAAACTGCGCAATCTGATCGCGCAATCCAAAGACGGCATCGTGCTGGTAGATTCCCAGGGACGCGTGAGCGAGTGGAACGCCGAGCAAGAAAAAATCTCTGGACTCGCGCGCGCCGACGTGATCGGGCGACCGATTTGGGAAGTCCAACTGCTCATCGCGCTGCCCGAAAAAAAGACACCCGATATTTCCGCGATGGCTGAAAAAATGGCGCGCGCGTTTTTGACGGGACAGCAGACGCGCGACCTGACTGTCGAAATGGAAATCGCCAGCGCCGATGGCGCGCACCGCATTATCGAAACCAAAACGTTTCCCATCCACACCGGCGACGCGATCATGCTCGGCAGTATCACGCGCGAAGTCACCGAACGCAAACGCACGGAAGACCGGTTGCACCGACTCAACGTCTATCACCGAGGGCTGATCGAAGCCGGTCTCGATCCGCTCGTCACCATCATGGCGGATGGCAAAATCGGCGACGTGAATGAGGCGACCGTGCTGGTCACGGGTTACTCGCGCGCGGAACTCATCGGCACCGACTTTGCGGATTACTTTACCGAACCGGACAAGGCGCGCGCCGGCTATCAACAAGTTTTTATCAAAGGCACCGTGCGTGATTATGAGCTGGCAATTCGTCACAAGGACGGACATATCACACCCGTGCTCTACACCGCCACGGTGTATCGCGATGAGAACCACCAGGTTGCCGGCGTATTTGCCGCCGCGCGCGATATGACCGAACGCAACCGCGCCGAAGAAGAACTGCGCCGCGCGATGTCGCAGTGGCAAACCACCTTCGATGCCATCGCTGACAGTGTTTGCTTGCTCGACCATGATAGTCGCATCGAACGCTGTAACGCGGCGGTCAGTAAATTACTGGGCAAGACCACGGACGAAATTATCGGGCAGAAATGTTGCCAAGCCGTTCACGATTCGCCGACGCCCATTCCCGGTTGTCCGTTCGTCCGGATGCAATCCTCGCATCAGCGCGAGACGCTCGACGTGATGATTGGGAATGGTTGGTACACCTCCAGCATAGATCCACTATTTGACGACGAAGGCGAACTCATTGGCGGAGTCCACACGCTTCACGACATCACCGAACGCAAACGCACCGAGGAGAAACTGCGCCGCGCGAACGAAGGTTTGGACAACTCCCTGCGCGAGCTGCAGCAACGCCACTATCAATCCCAGATTCTCAACGAAATGGGCGAAATGCTGCAAACCTGCCATACGACCGATGAAGCGTTTGCGGTCATCGCGCGTTTTGCCCAGCAACTTTTCCCGAGCGAAACGGGCGCGCTGTTCATGCGCCACCCCACCCAAGAACTCGTCGAAGCCATGGCAATCTGGGGCGATCTCTCATCCGAGGAGCAAGTGTTTTCCACGCGGGACTGTTGGGCGATACGACGCAATCGCGTGAACGCCTACGGTCCCACGCAAAACGGACTCCCATGCGCGCACGTTAAACAGTCGGCGCAGGCATACCTGTGCGTGCCGCTGTTTTCGCAGAACGAATTGATCGGACTGTTGCACCTGCTTACCCCCGGCATTCCGGCAACAACCCAGGAACACGAAGCCAACCTTCACTCGCTCGCGCACTCCTTCGCGGAGCATCTCGCGCTTTCCTTGTCCAATCTCAAAATGCAAGAGATTTTGCGCGAACAAGCCGTGCGCGATCCGTTGACCGGCTTGCACAACCGCCGCTACATGGAAGAAACGCTGGAACGCGAATTGCGTCGCGCCGCGCGCAGTCAACGCCCGCTCAGTATCGTCACGATTGATCTCGATCATCTCAAAGACATTAACGATCAATTCGGTCACGAAATGGGTGACGAAGCGCTCCGCCAATTCGGCAACTTGATCAAGAGCAGCATCCGCGGTGCGGATGTCGCGTGCCGTTTCGGCGGCGACGAATTCATCTTGATTCTCGCCGAGGCAGAATTGGAGAACGCGCGCCAACGCGCGGAGGAATTGCACCGCGCCACGCATGAGCTCGTCGTGCAATACCTGGGACAAACCGTCAACGGCATGAGTATGTCCGCCGGCATTGCCGCGTGTCCGACGCACGGCGTTTACCCGCAATCTATTCTCCGCGCCGCCGATGCCGCGCTCTATCGCGCCAAAACCGCCGGTCGCAATCGCGTGGTGGTGGCGGAAACTCCGCTCTAAGCCGCATGAGATCACGCCACCTGCTTCTGATTCTACCGCTCCTTTTTCTCGCGCTGTTCTACTTTTATCCGCTCGCCGCGATTCTGCAAACGAGTTTTGCCGGCGATGCGGCGCGCGGCGCGCATCAAGTATTCACCGACGTGTACTATGCGCGCGTCCTGGGATTTACCGTTTGGCAAGCCACGCTCTCGACGTTACTAACACTCGGCGCCGCGCTGCCCGCCGCGTACATTTTTGCGCGCTATCAATTGCGCGGCGCGGCGGTGTTGCGCGCACTGACGACGATCCCCTTCCTGATGCCGACGCTCGTCGTTGCGACCGCGTTCAGCGCGCTGTTCGGTCCGCGCGGCAGCGTCAATCTCGCGCTGATGCGCGCGTTCGCGCTCGACGCGCCGCCGATCCAGATTATCAATACACTTTGGATCATTCTTCTCGCGCACACGTTCTACAATTTCACGATTGTCTTGCGCGTCGTCGGTGGGTTCTGGGCAAACCTCGATCCACAAATCGAACATGCCGCGCGCGTGCTCGGCGCGAATCGCGCCCGCGCGTTCTGGCATATCACCTTGCCCTTGCTCGCGCCCGCGATCATTGCCGCGGCGCTCCTCGTATTCATTTTCGATTTCACCTCGTTTGGCGTCGTACTGATTCTCGGCGGTCCGCGTCTCGCCACACTCGAAGTTGAAATCTATCGCCAAACGGTCAACTTGTTCGATCTCCCGGTCGCGGCAACCTTGTCACTGGTTCAACTCGTCTGCACGTTTTTGTTGATGACCTTGTACACGCGAATGCAAACGCGCATGACCCAGCCCTTGCATCTCCGTCCGCAAACCATCACGCGCCGCCCTCTCCAAAACTTGCGCGAAAAGATTTTCGTCGGCGCGTATCTCGCCGCCATGGTGATCTTTTTGCTCGCGCCCTTGCTCGCCGTCGCCGCCGCCTCATTCGAAAACGGACTGGCGTACTACGCCGAGTTGTTCGCCAATCGTCGCGACGCGATCACGTTCGTCCCGCCGATTCAAGCAGTCGGCAATTCGCTCATCTTTGCCGGCGCGACGGTGATGCTCGCGGTCGCGCTCGGTCTTACCGCCGCGCACACGCTTGCCAGTTCACAGCGCGTCGCGAAGATGCTCGACCCGGTGCTGATGCTTCCGCTCGGCACCTCCGCGGTGACGCTCGGTTTCGGTTTCATTCTCGCCTTAGGGAGCTGG
Organism: Chloroflexota bacterium; assembly: GCA_016219275.1. Lineage (NCBI taxonomy): Bacteria > Bacillati > Chloroflexota > Chloroflexota bacterium. Next base: position 8,889 of record JACRBM010000100.1, on the reverse strand, counting down.
CGCACGAGCGTCGCGCTCGTCCCGGTTGCGCACACGCTCGTCGCGTTTCCGTTCGTCGTCCGGAGTATTTTGCCGGTGTTGCGCGGCATTCAGCCGCGCTTGCGCGAAACCGCGCAGGTACTCGGCGCGTCGCCCTGGCGCGTGTGGCGACACGTAGATTTGCCGATCATCGCGCGCGCGGTCGTCGTCGGCGCGGTCTTTGCGTTCACCATTTCAATGGGCGAGTTTGGCGCCACCGCGCTCGTCGCGCGTCCCGAAATGCCGACGATCACGCTCGCGATCTTTCGTTTGCTCGGTCAACCCGGCATCGCGAATTTCGGGCAGGCGCTCGCGCTCACGACGATCTTGATGTTTGTCAGCGCGCTCGCGATCATCGCGCTGGAACGCGCGCGCCCCAGCGACCTCGGCGAATTTTGACGCGATACGCAATCAACCTTGCGAAGGTTTGCAAACCTTCGCAAGGTTGACAATACGCAATACGGAACACAAATGTCACTTGTTGAAATCACCCGCATCGCCAAAACCTACGAACATCAGCCCCTCTTGCGCGGCGTCTCTCTCAACGTGGACGCGGGCGAAATCGTTTGTCTGCTCGGTCCGAGCGGTAGCGGCAAAACGACTTTGCTTCGCATCATCGCGGGACTGGAAGTCGCGGAGAGCGGCGCCGTGCATTTAGAGGGAACGGATCTGCGCGGCGTGCCCGTCCACTTACGCCGCTTTGGGTTGATGTTCCAAGACCTCGCGCTCTTTCCACACAAGAATGTGTTCGATAACGTCGCGTTCGGTTTGCAGATGCAGAATTTATCGCGCGAGGCAATTCGCGCGCGCGTCGCCGAAACGCTCGAACTCGTCGGGTTAACCGGCTTTGCGGAACGGAGCGTGAACAATTTATCCGGCGGCGAACAACAACGCGTCGCACTCGCGCGTTCGCTCGCACCGCGTCCGCGTCTCTTGATGCTCGACGAACCGCTCGGCGCGCTGGATCGCATCTTGCGCGAGCAACTCATCGCCGACCTACGTGCGATTTTGAAACGCATCGGCATGACCGCGCTGTACGTGACGCACGATCAAGACGAAGCGTTCGCGCTCGCCGACCGCATCGCGATCATGCACGACGGACAATTCGCGCAAGTCGGTGCGCCCGCCGAAATTTATCGCGCGCCGGCAAACGCGTTCGTCGCGCGTTTTCTCGGCTTGACGAATATGTTTCCCGCGCGCGCCCTGCCCGATGGTCGCGCCGAAACACCGCTCGGCATCTTTGCCGTGACACGTCCAATCGAAAATGCGGTCGCGCTCGTGCGCGCGGAAAATGTTCGCGTCAATTCAGATGGCACGGGCATTCCGGCGCTCGTCGCCGAATGTGTGTTTCGCGCGGGCACTTATCGCGTGCGCGTCGTCGTTCGTCCGCAAGTAGAGTTGCTCATCGAAACGGATCGCGCGCTCGCGGTCGGCGCGCAGATCGGATTGCACATTGATGCGGTGGAGTTGGTGAATATGTAGCGGCGAGTGACCTCGTTGTTCCTCGTGAATACCCGCAATTGTCATTGCGAGCAATACGAAGCAACCCCGGTTTGCGAATCGGAAATTGCTTCGTCGCAAACGCGTTGCGGCTCCTCGCAATGCCATTTCAGCGCTGCGGGGAATCACCCGACTCTACTCGTTTGCATTCTCACCGAAATAGAATACAATGTGACACGACTTTTTGGAGAAGCCATGCCACCCGCCATCATCATTCCGACATACAACGAACGCGATAATATCCCGAACCTCGTCAGCCAACTCTTGGCATTGCCGATGGACGCGCACATCATCATCGTGGACGATAATTCGCCCGATGGCACAGGCGCATTGGTGGACGAAATCGTCGCGCGTGAGCCGCGCGTCGCATGCGTGCATCGTCCGGCAAAACTGGGACTAGGTACCGCGCACATCGCCGGGATGCAGCGCGCGTTCGAACTGAATCTCGATCCCATCGTGACGATGGACGCGGATTTCTCGCATCATCCACGCTACGTGTCAGGGTTGCTCGCCGCGTTGAACAAATTCGACGTGGTGATCGGCTCGCGCTATACGACGGGCGGGGGTATGGAAGGACGCGGTTGGAAATTGCGCCTGGTCAGTTGGGGCGCGAATTCGTTTGCGCGATTGATGCTGGGTCTGCGCGCAACGGATTGCACCGCCGGCTTTCGCGCGTATCGCCGCGGCGTGTTGCAATCCATTGACCTCGCAAGCGTGTTTTCCAACGGCTATTCGTTTCTCATCGAAATGCTGTTCCTCTGCCAGGCGCGCGGTTGGCGCATCGGCGAAGTGCCTATCACGTATCAAGATCGCCGCGCTGGCACCTCCAAAATCTCGCGCGCCGAAATTTACAAAGCGACGTACACCGTCTTGCGGTTGTTCTATCGCCGATTGCGCGTCACACTGGGTCTGCTCCCCCGTCCGACCAAAATCCAATAACCTGGAAACGATATGCCGATCACTCTGAGTGAAGAAATCGCGTGCAACCTTTGCGGCGCGCGCGACGCCGAACTATTGTACCCCAGCACGTTGACGAACCTGACACCCAACGCCGACGATTTCCGTTGCACGAGCGCAGCGTATGGCGTGCATCCGCCGATTGTGCGATGCCGCAAGTGCAACCTGGTGTACGCCAACCCGCGCTGGGAATCCGCACTCGTCGAAGAAAGTTACAGCGTCGTCGAGGACCCAATGTACGTCGAAGAGCGCGAAGGACGCGTCCTCACGTTCACGCGCAATTTGAAACCGCTCGAAGACCTCGTCGGCGCGATTGCCGCGCCGCGTCGTTTGCTCGACGTCGGCTGCCACATCGGCGTGATGGTCGAACTCGCGCAACAACGCGGTTGGGAATCCTGGGGCATCGAACCTTCGGCGTGGGCATCGGAGCAGGCGCGTCAACGCGGCTTGCGCGTGATCACCGGAACGCTCACGGATGGTCGGATTCCCGAAAATTACTTCGACGTGGTAACAATGTGGGACGTCATCGAACATCTCACCGATCCCGCCGCCGAGCTGGCGAACGCGCGACGCGTGCTCAAACCCGGCGGCATCTTTGCGATTCACACGATTGACATCGAAAGTTTATTCGCGCGGATGATGGGCAAACGCTGGCCCTGGTTGATGGAAATGCACCTCTATTATTTTTCACCGCGCACGCTTGGCAACATGCTAGAGCAAACCGGCTTTGCCATCATACGCTCCAGCGCACAAGGACGCTTTTTGCGACTTGGTTATTTCGTCACACGCATCGAGCCGTACAGTAAATTGTTGTACCGCTTGCTCAACCGCATTGTAACGCGTCTCAATCTCGGCGGCGTGGCGATTCCGGTCAACTTTGGCGACCTGTTCACGATCTACGCGCGCAAAGTCTAGCGGATGGCAGATGGCAGATAGCCGATAGCGGATGGCGAATTGCGAATTGCGTCCTTCGCCATTCGCCATCCGCCATTTGCCATCTGCTATTCGCCATCCGCCATTTGCCATCTGCCGTTCGCTACTATGATTCTCACCACGCGTCGTCTCTTTACTGCGATTCTTTTTCTCGCGTTGTTCGTGATGAGCACGCGCGAAATCAGCGATCCCGATTTTTGGTGGCACCTCCGCACGGGTCAAGTCATCGCCGCGACCGGCGCGATTCCGCACGCCGATATTTTTTCGCACACCAACGCGGGACGAACCTGGGTCGCGCACGAGTGGCTCTCCGAAGTATTTATCTATGCGATTTTCGTGCTCGGTTCGTTCCCCGCGCTCATCGCGGTCTTCGCCGCGCTCATCACGCTCGCGTTCGCGTTGACCTATGCGCGAATGCCGGGCAAGCCGTACATCGCCGCGTTCGTGTTGTTGCTTGCAGCGGTCGCAACGTCGCCGACCTGGGGCGCGCGTCCGCAAATGCTTTCGCTGTTGATGACGAGTGTATTTTTGTTCAGGTTGGACAACACACGCCGCGCTGGCGACCACAAGGATCGCCCCAATGTTTGGTTACTCGTGCCGCTGATGATTCTCTGGGTCAACCTGCACAGTGGTTACGCCCTCGGCATCGTCATCCTCGGTGTTTATCTCTTCGACGATCTCGCTCAAGTTGTCACCAACAAACTATCCAACCATCCAACCATCCAACTACCCAACCAAACGACCAAACGACCAACACAACTCGCGATTGTTTTCGTCCTGTGTCTCGCGTCCGTCGTGTTCAACCCTAATGGCGCGACGATGTACGTCTATCCGTTCGAAACGCTTACGAGCCGCGCGATGCAAGCGTACATCCAAGAATGGTTCTCGCCCGATTTTCATCTCGCCGAGTTCCAGCCATTCGCGTTCCTGCTCATCGCGACGCTGGCGGCGACTGCTTTGGCGGGCAAACGTCTGTCGCTCGCGCAAACGATTTTGCTCGCGGGTTTTGGGTATGCCGCACTGCGTTCCTCGCGCAACATTCCAATGTTCGCGCTCGTCGCCGCGCCAATTCTCGCGGAGCAAGTATGCCACTGGCTCGACACACGCGGCTGGATGCGCGCACTGACTGCGACGGTCGCGCGCCCGGCGCGCGGCATCGCGATGTTGAACTGGGTGTTGCTCGCAGCGATCGTCGCGGGCGCGGCAGCACGTTTCACGATGGTTGCCGCGAATCAGCCGAGCGTCGAGCGCGCGAAGTTTCCGGCGGCGGCAGTGGATTTTCTGCAAAAACAAAAACCGCCCGGCGAACTCTACAACGCGTACGGCTGGGGCGGCTATCTGATTTGGCGATTGTATCCGGAGCAACGCGTGTTTATTGACGGGCGCGCCGATGTGTACGGCGACGCGTTCATCGAAAACGTGTTCTTGAAAGCGTATCGCGGCGGCGCGGATTGGCGCGAACCGCTCGATCACTACAACGTGCGCGTCGTCCTCGTCGAACCGTACGCGCCCATCGCCGCGCAACTCGCGCGCGAGAGTACGTGGAATATAGTGTACGAGGATAAGCAAGCCGTCGTGTTTGAAAAAGACGCCGACTAGAACATCGGTCAAGTAATCCGCGAATAACGCGAATAACGCGAATAAAAAACAAGATTAGCGAAGATTCGCGTGATTCGCGGATAGATTTGATTACTTGACCGACGCTCTAGAGCAGATACCTTACGCGCTTATCCGCCGCCATTGCGTCCTCGCCCCGACCAACCAGGACGACCGTACTCGTCACGCAATACAATTGTCTTGCCATTCGTCGCGTTGACGAGTTTCGCGACCTGGAAATAACCGTTGGAACTAAACCCGGTCACCTGAATTTGATCGCCGATCTGCGCGCTGAATTTTTGTTCGAGCGCGAACGACCATGGACGATTCTCGACGATGAATTCCCCCGCGTCGGTCTTGATAACCAGCGTCGCCGAGTCCACACTCGTGACCGTACCCTTGACCGTTTGCCAATCCGTGACCGCCGTTTGATTTTGTCCCCAGCCGACGCCGGGTCGCTCGCTATTTCCGCCAGTTATGACCGCGCCGCCAGCGAGACTCGACACGCGGTCGGTCGTGCGAATCCACGCGCCAACCGCGATAATCGCGACGAGCGCTACCGCCAAGCCGAACACGATGAACTTTTTCATTTGAATCCTCCCAGGTGGTTGATTGATTATTCACTCGGCGCGGCAATGGTGATGGATTGCGATTGTCGCGCGCGCGGAAACCGGAAGATGCGTTCCGTCACATTCGTCATCCAGCGCCAGTGAATCGCCAGATGCGCCAGCACGCCTGCCAGCAACACGACGAACGCCCACGTGTGAATCAAGTCCCAGGTCACGCGGTCGAATACGAACATGGGTCGCGCGGGCAAGAAGAAAAAGTACAAGCCGGAGATCGCGGTCAAACTAAAACTAATCGCGACAACAAGATCAACCGCGAGATTCAGTTTCGCACCGTTCGACAACGGACACGCCTGGGCGAACAGCGCATTCATCGCGCGCTTGGTCATCGTCTTGATCCATCGCCAGTGAATCACGAGGTGAATTATCGCGACGACGATCATCACCATCCCTGTCTCAGCATGCCAGTTCTGCCACACATGCCGGTCGAACAAAATGGTCATGCCATAGAACGGATTGCGTCCACCGCGATAGCCGCCCGATGGAAAAAACAAAAAGTAGATGCCGGTCAGCGCGGCAAGCAACCCGCTCACCAACACGCTCGCGTCGACGAGCCAGTTCGCGCGGGTCTGCAAAGAGAGATTCGTTTTCTTTGGCATATAATTTTCCCTTTCACTATTTTCTGCGCGTAGAGTAACACCAAGATGTGGAAAAGTTATGGAAAAATGCTAGACGCACGATGAAAAAAAGAGGCGCGGTTTTCACCGCGCCCCGATGTGTGGACTCGTTAGCGTGCCCAGCGACCGCGTGCGCCTGGAAATTGCCCCATGGACGGATTCGTCCGATTGTTACCGAGACCCGAGCCAATGCCTGGATGCGCGTGCGGACTGGTCAAGTCGGTCTGCACTTGCGTTTTGATTTGCGCGAGCGCGGCATCGGCTTGCGCCTGCGTGATGCGCTTGGCATCCACCGCGGCTTGCAGCGACTGCGCACGCAGCGCCACAAACTCATCCACAATCTTGGCAAGCGCAACACCCTTGGCTTGCGCGACATCGGCAATCGTTTTGCCAGTGTTCAGCTCGGCAATCAGCGCATTCAGGTCCATGCCGAACGCCTTTGCCGCGACGGCGACGAGCGAATTCTCCGGTCCACCCAAGCCACCGCCATACAATCCGAGCGTTCGCCCGAGCGCCGGCATCGTCGTCGTAGGACCCTGCGCGAACGCCGCGCCGGTTCCTACAGACATCAACGCGATCAGCGCGACCACCGTCGCGAACGTTCCGATCTTTAGCCACTTGTTCATCATAACCTCCACTTGTTGTTATTGGGATCCGCACAGTTGCGGAGCGATCCCTGTTTTCTACACTCACTATACCAAGCGCGTGTGGAGAGGCGATGGAGTTATGATGTGCGTGTGGTGAAAGAATAGAATCCAGGTTCATTTAGAAACCTGGATTCTGGACACGGATTTTGATTTTCTATTTCATTCGTTGTAGAAACGCACGCAACTTGTCGCGCGCGACGGCTTCGTCTTTGAGAGACATCTTGTAATACTGCCTGCCTTGCTGGCGATTCTGCGGCGCGCCCAGCATTGCTTCGCCGCGCCGGAGCGCCTCGACCACATCGCCAAGTAGCAGCGCGCACTGATCGTACAAATGATCGTCGAGCGTATCGAGCGATTCCACGCCGGAAAACGTGTAGGGCTGGGTCACGATTAGGTTGCCCGTATCCACGCCGCGATCAACCCAGTGCACGCTACTCCCGACGTTTTGAAAATCCCCGCGATGCACCGCCCACTTGGCGCAATCAATTCCGCGATAGTGCGGCAAGATGCCAGGATGCGCGTTCAACGCGCCCACCCGCGGAATCTTGAGCACGTCCTCCCGCACAATGCCGGTCTGTCCCAGGATCATCAAATCCGGCGCGAGCGATGCGAGCAGTTGTTGCGTCTGCGGCGAATTCGTTTGTCGGCTGTGATGCGCCGGAATGCCCAATTGGTCATAGTGCGCGATAAAAGGGCATCCTCGCCACCGGGTAATCTGGTTGCTTTGCCGCTCAAGACTCAAGCGCCGCAAGGCGAAATAAATCGAGTCGAAGACACCGACGCGCCGATGGATAAAACGAAACAGTTTCAAGAAATAGGTGAGCGGCTGACGAATGATCACCGCCGCACGCACAGGAATTTCGCGCGCGCGGAAATGATTGAGGATTTTTTTCCCGTAGAGACTACCGTGATTCGTGAGAACGACTACCTTCAAGTCAGGCAACTCTATGTCTCTCCTTGCTCAATTACGTCTTGGGTAACTTTGGTAATCGCGTCGAGCGATGCGCCGCGCGCGCGCTCCACGCGTTCGATGCGATGTCGAAATTGCGTCGTCGCGAACTCGACGAACTCGTCGTAGTTCAAGCCGAACGGAATCGGATCGTACGCGGCGAACGCGTCGCCGATGATGCCGAGCGCGGGCGTCAACAGTTTGTTCATCCTGGCTTCGATCACCTTCCACAACTTGCCGTCTGCCGCGACGAGACGCGACAACAAGTAAATGCCGTACGCGAGGTGCCGCGACTCGTCCTGCTTGAGCAGTTTGATCGCCTTGCACGTCCCCGGCATCAACCCGTTCCGTTCAAGTGCGGTGAGGTACGCGTGATAGCCCGTTTCGGCGAGCACACCCTCGACGATCAGGTTGTACGTGACCGCCGCCTCGGCTTGGGCGCGCGGGGACGCGTCTTCGCGCAAACGACCGAGCGCGCGCGGCAATGCGGCGTAGAAAATCGCGCGATAATTTTTGGTATGATAGTGCGTCAACTCGCCGCGCACGCGCGCGACCTGATCGAGAAAGCGCCGGAAGAAATCGGTGTGCTTGGCTTCCTCGAACAAGAACGTCGTCAGAAACATTTCTTCTTCGAGTCGTCCCTCGGACGCGATGACCTGGATCAGCGGCAAGAGATCGCGCGTGACGGCTTCTTCGCCGGCTTGAAACAGCGCGGTGAGCCGCAAGATCAAATCCTGCTCATCTTTCTTGAGCCATTGCCAATCAAGAATATCTTGCGCCAGATCAAGGTCGCTCGGATTCCAGATGCCGAGGCGTTTCGCTTTTTCGTACAACATCATCGCCGGCGCGGTACGATCCAGCCCGCGTGTGGTCGTGATAAAAGTGGGATGAGGCATCATGGCTCCTGCGAGCAGAGCAAGTTGGTACCTTGCTTTACGAAACTCGATGTAGGGCAAGTTTCTAACTTGCCACTTGCAAGTTGGTAACTTGCTTTACGAAACTCGATGTAGGGCAAGTTTCTAACTTGCCACTTGCAAGTTGGTAAC
>JACRBM010000099.1 GCA_016219275.1 Chloroflexota bacterium | reverse complement strand
ATCCACGGCATCGCTGGGCACGCCCCAGCCATCGGGATCGAACAGATTGGGCGAGAGTGAAGTAGCGTCATTCTCTAATCAATGCCACAACTCGCTACAATTGTCCAATTTAGAATGTTTGTCTAATCTGACATTGCCAAACTACTCAGCCATCGTTCCTTTATCCGCGAATTACGCGAATCTTCGCTAATTTTTTCTTCTTATTCGCGCAATTCGCGTTATTCGCGGATAAATTTGTTTTTTCATCGGCGTAAATGTGGGTTGGCTGAGTAGTTACCTTCGTTGATTCTATTTGATGAACCAGCCGGTGACGTACAGTAAAAGCATTCCCGCCGTCACGCCCGCGAAAACGGTCAATGGCATCGGGCGTTTCGCCGTGTCCTTGTGAACCAATTTCGCGATTTCGTACGCGACCTCGAACACCGCGCCCGCACCGATCGCGAGAAACAGCACCGCGAGCGGTTGTGAAAAGTTCAAGCCGCCGATCCACGCGCCGATGATCGCCGGCGCGCCGCCGATGAATCCCATCCACACCAGCGCGCGCCACGCGGGACGATCTTTGAGGATCGGCGCGATGATGCCCAAGCCCTCGGTGATGTTTTGGATGATGAAACCGATGACGAGGAACGTGCCGAGTGACGCCGCACCGGTGCTGTACGCCGCGCCAATCGCAAGACCCTCGCCCAGGTTGTGCAAACCAATGCCGACCGCGATCATGAACGCGAGCGTTACGCGTTGCGAGGTTTCCCCGCGACCGACGCCGACTTGACGCCGTGTGATCGCATCGAGCAACAAGAACGTCGCGACGATGCCGATGCCGATCAGCCCCACACCTTGAAACGCGCCGCCCAACGCGCCGGCAATTTCGAGCGCCTCGCTCGTCGCGTCAATGCCGAGATAAACGAGCAAGCCGGCAGTGACCGCCATCAAAAACATCAGCCATTGCGCGCCGAGCCGGCGTAACGCCGGCAGCCACAGCATTCCCAGGAAAATAGGAATCACGCCGACGTACAATCCGATCAGCGAAAAACTCCACAGCGTTTCACTCGACGCGGTGGCGGTGGGCGCGGCGACCGGGATTTCGGTGCGAAACGCAATCGAACTCGCCGAAAAAATCGCGATGTTGTACGCGCTCGCCTGTGTCCATGGATAACGCAGGGTGACGATGGCTTGCCCCATGCGCGGCAAGGTCTTGCTGGGCGACGCGGTGAATTGCCACACCGCGTCGTTGACGATGACCTGAGCGAGCGTGATTTCTTGCGGACTCGTGTTGCGTACGTGCAGTTCGATGACGCCGGGACGCAAGAGCGTGCGCTCGAATTGCAAGTTTTCGATGGGTGCGGCGGGTTCGATGTTCAATCCCGCGCCGTTCGTGAACAAGAACAACGCGATCACGCCCGCCAATAAAAGTATCGGAATGCCAAAGAGCAGTGCGGTGCGACTGCCCGTGCGCGTTTGAATTGTGGTTTCCATTTTATCCCTCTACTTGGAATACGCCAGTCCAACCTAATTCGGCGAATTCGGTCTTGTGCGCGTGGAACATGTACTTGCCCGGAAACTTGTACCGAAATTCCAGAATCCCGCGCTGGGCTTGCATCTGCGCGATCGTGTCGGTGAACTCGACCGGAGTGAGACTCGTGCCGGTCGGGTAATAGTGGAAGAAATTTGCGTGCAGGTGAAATGAGTTGACTGGATCGAACTCGAGGATATTGACGAGGTAGACGCGCACGAGTTCGCCGACCTTGATCTTGATCGGATATTTGTCGTAATGAAAGGGGATAAAGTTGACCGCGTACACGTCGTTCTCGCCGTCGAAATCGAGATCGGTACCGGTCATCATCATCACAAACTCGCGGTCGGCTTGAGGACGACCTTGTTTAGGGTCAACGATAAATGTGCCGTACAGTCCGCGCGCGATGTGTTCGGCGAGCGGAAAAACGTGGCAATGATACAAGTGCAAGCCAAACGGCTCGGCGTCGAATTCGTACACGAACTTGCCGCCCGGCGGGATTGGCTCGTAAACACCATCCATGTTTCCTGGGTGGATGCCGTGAAAGTGCATCGAGTGCGGGTGCGGTGTGGCGTTCACAAAGTTGATGCGAATGCGATCGCCTTCGGTGCAACGAAACGTCGGTCCGGGCACGCGCCCGTTGTACGTCCATGCCTCGTACATCACGCCCGGCATAATTTCGACGGCTTTGACGCCGGCAAAGACGTTGTACTCGCGGAGAGTCTGTCCGTTCGACAGCGTGCTGACCTTGCCATAATCGAAATCGGTGAGGAGATTGGTCGGGTTAAAGCCATTCGCTTCATAATCAATTTCCCCATCGAATCCCGGCATAGCAAGCATCGCGCCGTCTATCGCGTTGTGCGGGTCGTTGTAATGCGCGGTGGTTGGCGACGCGGCGTGCGGCGTCGTGGGATTGCACGCGGCTAATGCGCTCGTGCCGGCGACGGCGAGCGCGCCGCCCAGTCCCAGTTTTATAAAATCGCGACGCGAGAGGTCGCGGAAGGTCTTGTCTGGTTGAGGCATGTTCTTCTCCTGATTATTGCCGGAACGGCAGAGTTCTGCCGATCACGAATGCTTGATGATTTTGCTTTTCGGCTTGCGTGATCGCGTTTCAGTTTCTTTGGCGACCCAGATTTGTCGCGCGAGCGCGCGATCAATCACACGCTCGTCGCCGTTCGCTAAACGCGCGCGCACCGGTCCATCGAAAGGCGTTTGCTCGATGACGCTGAGATTGGCGTTGGGCACCAGACCCAGTTCGCCGAGGTAACGCAAGCGCGCCGGGTCTTGCGCGGCGACGCGTTGAATCGTCGCGCGCGTGTCGGTCGTGAGGTCAGCGAGCGAGAGTTGAGCGGTCTGCGCGATGATGCCGGCTTTGGTCGGAATCGGGTCGCCGTGTGGGTCGGTCGTCGGGTCGCCGAGAAAATTCGCGATGTGGTCTTCGAGATTGTCGGACAAGACGTGCTCCAGTTTGTGCGCTTCGGCGTGCACTTGGTCCCAGGGAATGCCGAGCGCCTCGTGCAGAAATAGTTCGATGAGCCGGTGATGGCGCACGACTTCGAGCGCGATCTTTTCGCCGGCGGGCGTTAGCTCGACGCCGTGATAGGGCGCGTGGCGCGCGAGTTTCATCGCGGCGAGTTTCTTGACCATGTTCGTCGCCGACGCGGCGGAGACGCCCATCGCTCCGGCAAGCGCCATCGTCGTGACCGCGCCAGCGCCGAGTTCGAGTTCGTAGATGGTTTTGAGATAGTCTTCGATGGCGGAACTGAGGATGCGTTTATTTGTCATTGATAACTCTAAATTTAGTCTTGGCTAAATATTAAGCGCGTTGTGCGTTTTTGTCAAGAGGGGGAACCCCCGCTCTCAGGGCTTGGTCAAAGTCGCGCCAATCTGTCATTTCGAGCGGAGCGAGAAATCCTTTTCCGGTGCGGACGGAGACGCTTCGCGTCCTCGCAAACGCTTCGCGGCTCGTCGAAATGACAATGATAAAGTCCTACCCCCGCTCTACCCTCCCCCGCTTTCGCATGGGGAGGGTTGGGGTGGGGGCGGCGACCATTCCGCAACGTGATTGCGTAAAGACTGCTTTTGGATATAATTACCGCCGTGCCTAATAAACGTGATTACTATGAAGTTCTCGGTGTCAGCCGAACGGCTACCGACGACGAAATCAAACGCGCGTTCCGCAAACTTGCCAAGCAATTCCATCCCGACGCAAATCAGGGGGATGCTTCGGCGGAAGAAAAATTCAAAGAAGCCGGTGAGGCGTACCAAGTCCTCTCCGATCCGGAAAAGCGTCAGTTGTACGACCGCTACGGTCACAATATCCCAGGTGGCGGCGGATTCAATTCCGATTTCACCGGCGGCTTCGCCGACATCTTTGAAGAATTTTTCGGCTTTCGCACCGGCGGCGCGGCGCGCCGGGGACCGCAACCGGGCGCGCATCTCAAATACAACCTTGTGCTCAATTTTGAGGAAGCCGTGTTCGGCGCGGACAAGGACTTGGACATTCCGCGTCTCGAAACCTGCTCGACGTGCAAGGGCAGCGGCGCGGAGCCGGGCACGACGCCCGTGCGCTGCCCGCAATGCCAGGGTAGCGGCGAGGTGCGGCGCGCGACGCAATCCATTTTCGGCTCGTTCATCAACGTCGCGATGTGTCCGCGCTGTGAAGGCGAAGGCGAAGTCGTCTCGACCCCGTGCTCGACTTGTCGCGGACAAAAACGCGTGCAGGTCACGCGCAAACTCAGCGTGAAAATTCCGGCGGGCGTGGACGATGGCACGCAGATTCGTCTCGCGGGCGAGGGCGAAGCCGGCGTGCGCGGCGGACCAACGGGAAATCTCTACGTCATCGTCAACATTCGCGAGCACCCGATGTTTCGGCGTGAGGGCAACGACATCTTGTTCGACTTGCCGATCAACATCGCGCAAGCCGCGCTCGGCGACGAGATTGACGTGCCGACGCTCGACGGGCAAACCAAGTTGACGATTCCGCCCGGCACGCAACACGGCAAAACGTTTCGCGTCAAAGACGAGGGCGTGCCGTACCTGCGACGCAAAGGGCGCGGCGATTTGCTCGTGACCGCGCAGATTACAGTGCCGCAGCATCTCAATGAAAAACAAAAATCGCTTTTGCGCGAATTTGCGCGCACGCTAGGCAAAGAACCCACCGAAGGCAAAGGCGTGTTTGGCAAAGTGAAAGACGCATTCAAATAATTCTACACGTGATGGTTTGATGAACTGGATTGAACTGAGCACCCAAACCGATGCCGAAGGCGCCGAAGCCGCCGCGGCGTTGCTCAACGAATTGGTGAGCGGCGGCGCGGTGATCGAGCAAACCTTGATCACCGAGGCAGGCGAAACGATGGATCCGGCGCGAGCGTTTACCGTTCGCGCCTTTTTCTCATCCGACGACCGCGCGCAGGTTGAACGCGCCGAGGTCGCGCTGTGGCATTTGTCGCAATTGCGCGCGATGAGCGCGCCGCAGACGCGCGAACTGGCGGAAGAGGATTGGGCGGAGGCGTGGAAAAAATATTACACGATCCTGCACCTCGGCAAGCGACTCGTCATCAAACCGTCGTGGCTAGAGTACGTCGCGCAACCGGACGAAATCGTGATCGAACTCGACCCAGGGATGGCGTTCGGCACCGGCTTGCACCCGACGACACGCTTGTGCATGGTTGCGCTCGAAGAGCAACAAGCGAACCTTGCGAAGGTTTCCCGCTTCGCGCCTTCGCAAGGTTGGCAGATGCTCGACGTGGGATGCGGCTCCGGCATTCTTTCGATCACCGCGGCGAAGCTTGGTGCGCGCGAAATTCTCGCGCTCGATCTAGACAAGGTCGCGGTGGAAACGACCGCGCGCAATGTCGCGTTCAATCACGTCGAGCCGATCATTCGCGTCGAACAACGCTCGATTGACGCCGCGCGTGAATGTAACCAATTCGACCTCGTCTGCATCAATATACTGGCAGAGGTGATTTGCGATCTTGCGCCTGCCGTCGCCGCCGCGTTGCGCGCGAATGGGGTAGTCATCGCGTCCGGTATTCTCGATTTCAAAGCGGACGATGTGCGCGAGGTATTCGCTGCCGTCGGGATTCACGTGATCGAACAAAAGCAAGAGGACGATTGGGTCACGTTGGTCGGCGCGAAACGTTCTTCTGACAACTGAATACAGAGTTCTGAATACTGAATACTGATTATGCATCGCTTTTTCATCTCTCCGCAAGCTATTCAAGGTGACCGCGCTATTTTGCGCGGTACGCTCGTGCATCAGATTCGCGATGTGTTGCGAATGCACCCCGGCGACGAATTTATTTTGCTCGACAATTCCGGCGCGGCGTATCGCGTCGAACTGGTCACGCTCGATCGTGACACCGCGCGGGCGCGCGTGAACGACAAATGGAAATTGGAGACCGAGCCGCCGGTGCACGTCACGTTGTATCAAGGTCTGCTCAAAGGGCAAAAGTTCGATTTCGTTTTGCAAAAGGGCACCGAAATCGGCGTGAGTGTTTTTGTGCCGCTCCTCGCCGAGCGTTGCATCGTCGGCAGTCTCGACGATGTGAGCGACGCGCGCGTCGAACGTTGGGATCGCATCATTGTCGAAGCGGCGGAGCAAGCCGGGCGCGCGATCTTGCCGAACTTGATGCCCCCGATGTTGTTCGCGCACGCGTGCGACCAAACGCCGGCGAACGGCTTGGCGTTGATTCCGTACGAAGGCGAGAAATCGCGTGGACTGCGCGAGGCGCTCGCGCACGCGCCGCGCGCCAAAACGATCAATCTGTTCATCGGACCCGAAGGTGGTTTCACCGAAGACGAAATCGCGTTGGCGAAAGACAAAGGTGTGCTGCCGGTCTCGCTGGGTCCGCGCATCCTTCGCGCCGAAACCGCGGGCTTGGTCGCGGTGAGCGCGGTGCTGTACGAACTGGGCGACCTGGGATAATTTCCGATTGATGATTTTGGATTTTCGATCTTCAATCGGCAATCGAAAATCTAAAATCGAAAATTCAGGGGTAACCATGGCGACAATGGGACGAACCGTTTATGTCTGCCGCGTGTGCCATCGCGTTGGCGCGCGCACGCTGACGTGCCATGTGGGCAAGTCGGCGAAATGCAACGCCGGCGCGCCGGGCGATGAGCGCGCCAAGCCCTTGTACGATGCGCAAGGCAACCTTGTAACGCGCGCGCCCAAGTGGTGGGTGGACGCGTGTTTCAAGGAAAAAAGACAACAGGGAACGAAGGAAACAAGTAGACAGGGAGCCAAGTAGGCAGTTTGGTTGCTCTTGGGTGTCTATCTATTTGCCTACCGGTTTACTGGTATACTTTACTCGGAGTTGGACACGACGATGGAGAATCTAATTATCATTGGCTCTGGACCCGCCGGGTTGAGCGCGGCGATCTACGCGGCGCGCGGGAATTTGAAACCGTTGGTGTTGACGGGACAAGAGATCGGCGGACAGATCGCATTGACGAACGAAGTGGAAAATTATCCGGGCTTTCCCGATGGCATCACCGGACCGGAGCTGGTGCAGTTGATGCAAAAGCAGGCGGAAAAGTTTGGCGCGCGCATCGAAATTGATGTGGTCACGGAAGTAAATTTGAGGACACATCCGCTTCAGTTGAAAACGCAAAACGAAATGACGTACGAAGCCAAGTCGTTGATCATCGCGACCGGCGCGTCGCCGCGCCGCTTGAACGTGCCAGGCGAACGCGAGTTGACCGGGCGCGGCGTATCGTACTGCGCGACGTGTGACGGATTTTTCTTTCGCAACAAGGAAATCGCCGTTGTCGGCGGCGGCGACAGCGCGTTGCAAGAAGGTCTGTTCCTGACCAAGTTCGCGAGCAAAGTCCACATTATTCATCGCCGCGCGGCGCTGCGCGCGCAACCGATTTTGCAAGACCGCGCGCGCGAAAATCCGAAAATCAATTTCGTGTGGAACTCGGTTGTCAAGCAAGTCAAGGGCAACGGCAAGGTCGAGACGCTCGTGCTCGAGAATACGCAGACGCGCGCGATGAGTGAATTGCCGGCGCAAGGCGTGTTTGTCTACGTCGGGCACATTCCGAATACGGCTCTCTTCAAAGGGCAGTTGGACATGGACGAGGAAGGGTATTTGCGCGTGGACGCGCGCTTGCGCACGAATGTCCCCGGCGTGTTCGCGGCAGGCGAATCGCACGACCATGTATTTCGCCAAGCGGTCGTCAGCGCAGGGTACGGCTGTATGGCAGAACTCGAAGCGGAGAAATTTATCGCCGATTTTGACGCGCGGAAATAGCGACTCGGACCCGAAGGATTTGCCGAACCCTTCGGGTCTTGGTTTCGGACGGCACGGCTTTTCAAAAGTCGCTTGACTCATTTGCCAACCTAACCCCCAACCCCCTTCCCTATAAGGGAAGGGGGTTGGGGGATGGGTCTGCAAATGACTTTTGAAAAACCGTGTTTCGGACGGGATATGTTCTTGCGCCCCAGGGGATTTGATGCTATACTTGTTTCTGATGACGTCTCCCGAAAATCGCGGCAAAGCTATTGCGGCGCAAACGATGGAAGAAGAACGCTATCGTCTGGCGCGTTCGTTGCAAGGCGGTACTGCGCATCTACTTGCGAACGCGGTGTTGGAGATTGAGAATTGTTTGAAATTGATGGATGTTCACCCCGAATCAGCACGCCAGGGCATGACCGATCTTGTGCGCGAGTTGCATCAGGGCTTGGGCGATTTGCGCGAGCTGATAGCCGAACTCCAACCCCCGCTACTCGACGAATTGGGGCTCAGTCCCAGTGTGAAAAAATATACCGATGAATTTGCGCGACGCACTGGCATTCAGGTGACTCTGCGCGGTTGGCGCGTCCTCGTTGAGCGTTTGCCTTCGACGGTCGAAACGGCGTTGTTTCGGATCATCCAAGAAGCCCTGGAAAATGTTCGCCAACATTCGCGCGCCTCGCGGGCAGAACTGGTGTTCACCTTAGCGCGCGATCATTTGCAGATCACGATCAGCGATAACGGTGCGGGGTTCGATCCTACGCGCGGGGTGCTGCCCCGCCGACGTTTGGGGCTTGCCGCGATGCGCGATCGCGCGGAATCTATTGGGGGAACGTTGCACGTGTTCTCAAAACCTGGGCGCGGCGTGCGTGTGATGCTAGTCGCCCCACTACGAGTCCGGTCCGGACGACGAGGTGAATATGCCAAAGGCGGCGCTCAAAACTAAGCCCACCCAAACGACCAAGACACCCAGAAAGATCAAAACAGCCAAACCCCAAACGACTGGGAAGAACAAACCTGTGACGCCCAAACCCGCTCCAAAAATTCGCGTGATGATTGTGGATGATCATCCACTCTTTCGCGCGGGTTTGCGGCGCGTGCTGGAAATGGAACCGGACCTCGCGATCGAAGCCGAAGCCGCGGACGGTTTGCAAGCGGTGGAAAAGGCGCGCAAACTCAAACCGCAAGTCATTTTGATGGACGTCAACTTGCCCAGTCTCAATGGTTTGCAAGCCACGCGCGAGTTGACCGCATCCTCTAACGAAATGGCGGTGATCATTCTCACCGCGTATCACGACGACGAGCAAATGCTCCACGCGTTACGCAACGGCGCATCGGCGTACTTTCCCAAGGACGTCAACCCGGTCGAGTTGGTGCGCGCGATTCACGCGGTCAGTTCGGGTAGCTACGTCGTCAACGACGCGGTGCTCGCCAAGCCCCAGGTCGCCGCGTGGTTGTTGAATCAGTTCGATCAGATGGCGGTCGCCGGCACGGAAGGATCGGAATTTACCTTTCAACCGCTCTCCGCGCGCGAGATGGAAATTTTGAAATGTATCACGCGTGGGCAGAGCAACAAGGAAATCGCGCAACAACTGGGGATCAGTCGCCAGACCGTCAAGAACCACATGACTTCGATTCTGCGGAAACTCGCCGTCAACGACCGGACGCAAGCCGCCGTGTACGCGTTGCGCCGGGGTTGGATTCGCTTGCAGGACGCGCGTTAGGAGATAGAGTCGTGCCCACGCCTTCGATTCCTGATTTGCACGAACTTGCCGATCAAGCGCAAAAAGAACGCCAGCAACTCGATTCCGAGGCGCGCGAGATTGACGTGTTGGTCAAACAAACCACCGGCGAAGTCGAGCGACTGCAGCAGCGGCAGGTCGAGTTTGCCAGCCGCTTGCGTCAACTCGAGGCGAACCTGGACGCGTACACGCGCGAGGAAATCAAGAACACGTATGCCGGCGCAACGGACGCGCAGATGCGGCTGTTCATGATGCGGAATCAGTTGGAGCTGTATCAAGTCAAGCAACGCAACATTCAACGTTTCCGCGCGCAATTGGAACGCGTCAGTTTGTTGGCAGAGCAAGCGACCGAAGCGTCGGCGTCCGTTCTCATCCAGGGCGAGGGCGATCACGGTGTAGGTCAACAGTCTATTATCCAGATTATCGAGGCGCAAGAAGAAGAACGCCAACGCCTGGCGCGCCAGATGCACGATGGACCCGCGCAATCGTTGACGAATCTGATCCTGCAAGCCGAGATCGTCGAGCGTCTGTTCGACAGCGACCTGTCCCGGGCGCGCACCGAACTGGACAATCTTAAGAACACCGCGAACACCACGTTCCAGCGCATTCGCGAATTCATTTTTGATTTGCGTCCAATGATGCTCGACGACCTGGGTCTGACGCCGACGCTCAAACGCTTTACGCAAACCTTCGAAACCAAGACGCATCTGCCGACGCATTTGCAGACGATTGGCGAGTACACGCTTTCCTCGTACGTCGAAGTGACCTTGTTCCGCGCGACCCAGGAATTGCTGAACAATACGGCGCGTCACGCGCACGCCTCGCGCGTCAATGTCACGCTTGATCTGCAGAACGACCCAGTTGTGTTGACGGTCGAAGACGATGGCAGCGGATTCGACGTGGAGAACGCGTTGGTGTCCGCGCGGCAGCGCGGCAGTTCAGGGCTGGCGACGTTGGAAAAGCGGGTGCAAATGCTGGGTGGTAAACTGCAAATTCAAAGCGGCACTGGGCGAGGCACACGTGTGCGGATCGAATTGCCGGCGACGTAATTCGACAATGCCAGTTTTTCTCTGGGCGCGCAGTGGTGAATCTGGCTTTGATAACGTATTTGTTGCGATAATCTATGCGAGTTTCCGGTACTGTACTCCTATTGCATTATTGGGGGTATGCCTGTATAATCACTGCAGAGTGGACAAACAGACAAATCCGAAATTTCCTTATTAGGAAGGGAGGTGAAAAGAATGTATCTGCCACGTGAAGAAGGTCAAGGTTTGGTAGAGTACGCGTTGATCTTGGTTTTGGTTGCCGTGGTCGTGATCGCGATCCTGCTTTTGCTCGGTCCCCAGATTGGCAACGTGTTCAGCCGCATTACCAGCGGTCTCACATCAACGTAATCCGCCAGTGCGCCTTGCGCAACGGGCCCTATCCTTGATAGGGTCCACGCCAGTATCCATTCGTTTGCAAGTTTCTATTTATAGAACATCGAGAAGGGGGGTAAAGGAGCGTTCCTTTAACCCCCTCTTTTTCAAGAAAGTACAATGTGAAATTGTTTGTTCAGTGGTTCAAACGAAATCTAGCCCACTGGAAATCACATGAACAGGGTCAGAACGCTGTCGAGATGGCAATTGTGACTCCGTTCATGATGTTTTTGATTTTGGCGATCTTCGAAATGGGGCAGGTGTTCTATGCCTACCTTGCGATAGTGAACACCGCGCGCGATGGTACCATTTATGCGTCTCTGAATCCGATCGTAACTACGACTTGCCCTGATCCGATTCCCCCAGTCGGTACCAGTGGTTATGGCTCCATGACTCATGAGTGCAAGAAATTTGCGGAACGGCTGAGTGCGGATGTGGTCGCCGCTTCGTTGGATACTAATTTGTTGACGATTGCTCGACCGATCTCAACTACAGTACCAGGTTACAGCAATATTACGGTCACGCTTAGCTATAAACTCAGTACTTTTTCATCCGGAATGTCAATGCCATTCTTTGGTCGCATGGGGCTACCCAACTTTTATGATCTTAGATATTCATTGGGGATGCTGGTCAGATATGGACCCTAAGTTGATGAAATCAACCGGCCAAGCGATGGTCGAGTTTGCGTTGATGCTACCTATCTTCATCATCGTTGTCGTCGGCTTTTTGGGGATGGCGGTGGTGTTTTTTTCGTTTGTAGGCGCATCGTCGGCTGCGCGCGAGGGTGTACGCTTTCTCGCCGGAAATTCGTATGCCACGAATGCTGAAGTCCAAACAACGATCTGCACGTCCAACCCAATCTTGATGTCCAGCGCGAATTGTTTGTCGCGTAGCCAAGCGGTAAACAATAGAACCAGTTGTTTAGATAGCTACGATATGTGCATCGTCATTGAACCAGCCACCGGTCGCATTCCGGGAACCTTACTGAATGTGACAGTTCGATACCACACACCGGTTCCTACCTTGAATGTAAGTTTTTTGAACGGACCGGGTTTCACATTTCTAGGACCCATTTGGGTCGAATCAACATCTGTGATGAGAGTAGAAGAATGATGCAATACGCGGTTCCGCGATATGGAGGAATCCTATGAAAGACTGGATGCGTAACGAACGAGGGCAATCGGGCATTTTTCTCGCGCTGGCATTGGTCGGCGTGATTGCGTTTGTGGCATTGGTGGTAGATGGTGGAAACGCTTATAACCAACGACGCCAAGTGCAAAACGCAGTGGACGCGGCGGCATTTGCCGGCGCTGAAGTGTTGGCGCGTCCCACGTTGGAAAATCGTACACCGGTGGTCTACACGTCGGTCATCAATCAACGGATCCTGGATTATGCAAGGCGAAATGGAATCAACTTGGCGGCTGGTAGTGCGCGTCCCACCGATGTGGTCAAGCCCTATTATTTGCTTCGGGGACCACAAGGTACCCTTACGCCTGCTCCATTTAGCAAGTACGATAAAGTTGAATACGGTAACAATGGTCAGCTGCAAATACCAACGACTGGTGAATCGGTCGTTGGCATCCAAGTGGTTGCCGATAAAAGATTTGACACGTTCTTTGCTGGTGTAATCGGTTGGCGAGAGATGCAGGTCGGTTCTGCCGCCAAATCGTACATTACTTGCGGTATCTGCAGTATATCATCCGGTCTTTGGCCCGTCGCGATGAAGAATACCACGTTTGACACGAATGGAGATGGTGTAAGTGACCTTGAGTTTGGCAGGGAAGTGCAGATTTGGGAAAAAGAGATGGAAGGGCGCGGCCATTTTGAGTATCTGCACTGGCGGGGTGAGGGCGTGAATACGCCCGAGCTTGAGAGCAATATGTCTGCGTACCTGAATGGTACGGCGGATAGTGGACGATGGGGGTATGGAGATTGGGTTCCTGGAACACCCGGCGCGAAGATGGCTTCTGGTGTGAAGGACGAATGGATAGCGGCGATTGGCAGATCCGTTACCGTCCCAGTTTATGATTCCACACGCGGCGGGGGAGCGAATCTCGAATATCATATCATCGGGTTTGCTCGGCTAAAGATCACGGAAGTCTGTGTCAGCAAGAATGATCAAACTTCCGGATGCGATATCAAGGATGCTAGTGATTCGTACATCGAAGGAATCTTCGAACGTTGGGAATCACCGCAGGGAGATGGCGGCTGTCCTGATTTCGGCGTATGCACGGGCAAAGAACGCCCGCCTGTAACCTCGACGCCGACTTCGCGTTCCATCGTGGGTGTTGTCAAACTCAACCAGCTTAGTCCGGCTTCGCCTTACACAGATACCGTACACGTTCCAGTGGACGTGATGCACGTTCTGGATGTGTCGAACAGTATGGACCAAAGCTTTGGCAATCCGCCGCAATTGAAAATCACGACTGCCAAGAATTCGCTCATCCTCTTTAACAACATGATCTCGCCCACACTGGGTGACCGTATTGGTCTGACGTCGTTTCCAAAGCAGGGTGAGGGCTCGAACCTCTACAACTGGTACACCTACAATGCAAACCAAAACAAGTGCCAAACGGATAAGAATAAGCAGGTCAGCATAAAGTATTGGGGGCAAAAAGAACTCGATCTGACCTGGATGACGGCGACTGTAAACTCGCGGATCAATGGTCTCCAAATGTACCCAGGCACTCCTTTGGGGCACGGATTGATGCTCGCACGTCAAGCCGTCCTGGATCCAACGTATCACAATGCCACGCATGTCCCGGTCCTCATCATTGCTTCCGATGGTATTGCCAATGTTAAGAACAATGGTGAATGGACGGGGTTTGACGGTTATTCCTACAGCGACAATTTGTGCAACGCTGAAGCCGTGCAAGATGCGATTAATCAGGCGAATAAAGCCAAAGCGGACAACAACGGTGATGGCAGGCCGGACATCATCATCTTTACGATCGCGATCGGCACCGATTTTAACCCTGTCTCGCTTCAAGCGATAGCATCCGAGCCGAGCAATACGCACTTTTTCCAGGTGGGTGACGCCGCGACAATGTCGAATATCTATTCCCAGATCGCGACACGTATGCAGACCATTGGGGGCGAATGCAATTTCACTGCGAAAGAAGTGTTCGCTCCGAACGCGACCGTGCGTGTGCGCAATTTGACTACCGGGCAACAATGGTCAACCACCACAACCTCGGTCGGGTACTTTCAGTTTGACAACGTGCCGCCCGGCACGTACGAGTTCCAAACGATGAGCGTGACAATGGCTGGCTTGAACTATCACGTCTTTACCGAAGGTACGGGTGGTCCAGATTTGACCGCTCTACCAAAACTCGACGTTCCAGACACGGCAGGTACGTTCGAAAAGAATCTGTACTTGCGAACGGATGATCCTTCAGGTTGTGATGTAGTGCGACCGACTGCAACGCCTTTGCCGCCCGCGCCAACGCTTGCGCCGACGCCGACTTGGACGACGCAGCCAACGGCGACCAAGACGCCAACGTTTGGTCCATCGCCGACGCCATCGAAGACGCCGACGGCAACTCTGACGAAGACGGCGACGCCGACGAAGACGAACACACCGACCATCACACCAGGTCCATCGCCGACGCCGACGAGGACAAACACGCCGCAACCGACCAAGACGTTCACGCCGACAGCGACGAAGACACCGACCATCACACCGGGTCCATCGCCGACGCCGACGAGGACAAACACGCCGACCAAGACGCCGACGATCACACCGACCAGAACACCGTCGCCAACGCCGAGGATTGGTTACAATGCGCCGGTCCTTCCGCAAATTAAAGTGGCACTGGCTCTCCCGGTTACGGGAGGGCAAGCCGCCCCGGATGTGAAGAGGGTCAGTATAACCGTTTCACAGATTTCCGTTGGATCTGGAGAACGGTACGTGGCGTATCGCGATGAGACGTTGATGCTCACTCTACCGTATCCTACATGAATGCAGACTGACCGCTGAACATTTTCACAGCATAGCCCTCTTCGGCTTCGTTTGAGGTGGACAGAACGAGTTCACCTTGATATCAAAAGCAGAGTGCGAGGACGGCTATGCTGTGATTTTTCCGCGTATGGTATTCCCCCAATGCCTGTGAGGAACCAGGTATGAATCCTTATTTCCAGTCTACAACAAAACATCGGCGATTCACCGGTGATGTGTGCCGTTGGCTTTTTTGTGCCGGCATGTTTCTCTTAGTTGCTATGTTGGTTGTAATCGGAATGGAGGCGCAGATTCTACGTGCTGACAATTCGCTTGTCCATTCTACGACAGACGATTTCGTCAGAGGTACCTTTTACGCGACTGGTCTTCACAATGTCGTAGGAAGTGATGGCGAAGTACAATTGTTGCCGGTTGGTTTTACCGACAACTGGCGATCTGAGGGGATTGGACTTCCCACCGGGCGCGCCCGACTTGCTGCTGTATCGTACAACAATATCATCTATGCGATCGGTGGCACTGATGATTCTTTCACTACGTTTAATTCGGATGTTTTATCTGCGACGACAAATATCTCGGGTACAATCATCGCCGGGTGGTCTCTAGCGGGTAGCTTGCCGGATGAACGTGCCGGCATCGCCGCGGTTATTTCCCAAACCGCGACCGGTGGTGTGCTTTATGTGGTCGGTGGATTTAACAATAGCGTGCCGGGCAGTGGCTTTGATACGATTCTATTCAAGACGATTGACACTAATGGTGCCTTAGCTGGTGGGGCGTGGATTTCCGCGACCATGCCTACGGGACTTCGGTACCCAGTCGCGATTGTGCGAAATGGTTATCTCTATATTATAGGCGGCGATAGTTCGGGTGTATTCTATGATACGATCTATCGTTACCCGATAACTAGCTCTTCCGGCGCATTGGGAAGTTACACCACCTATACGATGCCGAATGGTTTATCTCGGCACAATGCTGTGATTTGGAATAGTCCTACCGGCAATGGGTATCTCTACATATTGGGCGGGTTTACTTCTTCCTCAGATGTCACAAGCATCGTTAACTACACCCCTTTCAACTCTGATGGTTCTCTGCCGAATCCTTCTGCATGGATTACGGGCACGTTGATTGATGCGTTTAGCGGACACGGAGCTATTCAGTACAATGGCAATATTCACGTAGTTGGCGGCGCACAAAGTGTCGCGGCGAACGATTATGTCAGTAAAGTGCAAAGTGCACTTATTAATTTCTCGCCAGGGGAAGGTTCGTTGCATGATTGGACAGGCACTGGGTTGTACTGGATCGTTACTCAGCCGCTCCTCGAACCGCGCGCGTATCACGGTACTACCGTCAACGTAGGCGGATATGTTTACGTCATTGGCGGCTTTGATAAGAATGGCAATCTCGCTTCTACAATTTATCGCGGCTCGACTTCGGGGACTGCCTTTGCCTACGCACCCAATGGCACCTATACCAACATGTTTGATACCGGCGCGATCAGCAATACCTTGACCTCGCTCAAGTGGACGGCGTGGGTTACCGGCGCACATACCTTGACCATGCGTTATCGCACTAGCAACAATCCTACTAGTTTCCCGTCTTCATGGTTGTCGGCAACCAATTCGATTACCGGGCTGAACACACTCGTTTTGCCCAATATTCAGAATCGGTATTTGCAATATCAGTTGCTGTATACCACAACCGTGTCAAGCACAACACCGCTCTTGCGCGATATGCAACTTGATTATCGTCCACCGCCGCCGCCACCTACACCAACCACCGTTATCGTCACAGTGCCTGTCCCGCCGCCGATTACACCCGCTCGTCTGCCTGATTTGATTCTTTCCGGCTTGGAAGCGCCGGCGGATTTGGGAAACCCAACTCCAATTTCGTACACCGTGAATATTTCGGTGTCAAACTGGGGCTCGACCGGTTTCAATCGCGCGCCGGCAACGCTAAAACTATCCACGACCGCGCGCGTGGGGCAACAATCCGGTGTGCGTGGTGCGGTACGCAAATTGCCGAGCGGAGTCATTCGCGCGTCGAGAGATTATACGGGCACGACCAACTATTTTGTCTGGGTGGACATCTACGTGGACCCAACCATCACGCCGACGATTCCGGGAGATGTAGGAAGTTGTCCGGCGCAAGGGGGCGGACTAAACTTTGGCTGGGTGTATGCGCTGGGCGCGGGCGAGACAACCAATTTGCAGATCCAATGTTATCTGCCGCAAGGTAGTCACAGATACTTTGCGCAAGTAGATACGTGCGATAGTCCGCCGAATGGCTGTAGCCCGACCTATGGTTACGTCGCTGAATTGACGGAAGCAAACAACATTGCCGGACCACTAACCAGTGGACAAAAATGGCAAGGGTTCCTGGGTTGGCTCAATCCGGTACTTTTGCCAAGCATCTTCAAGTCACCGTGATAGATGCGGCAACAGATAAGAATCCAGGTTTCTTCGAGAGACCTGGATCCTGACCAAGGCATCATTTGCCATGTCGAATAAAAAAGCGGGTACGCCGTACGGCGTACCCGCCGTTCCAAATCAGTGATGCGAAATCAAGTCGTGGATTGGCGCAAATAGCGCGAACCAAATGCTAGCGCGATGGCGACGAGTCCGGCAATCAACCAAAAGATAGGTGAATCACCGCCGGTGGTCGGCAGCGCCGACGAGGGGATTGGCGTTGAGGTTGCTGTTGCCGCGAAGAGTGAAGTGGGCACGGCGGTTGCGCCGGACAACAAGGGTGTGATGGTCGCGGGAACCTGGGTCGGTTCCGCCGTAGCGGCGGTGGTTGAAGTTGCAGTGGGTTGGGCAAGCGCAGTCTGGGTTGCCGCGACCGCAGTTTGCGCCACCGCTAATGCAGTGCCGGTTCCTCTGGCTTGGGCGGTCTGGGTAAGACGCGCGGCAGCAGAGGTCGAAGTTTGAGCGGCGGCAGTTTGAGCGGCAGAGGTCGCGGTTTGCGCCGCTGCAGTTTGAGCCGCGGATGTCTGGGATTGGGTAAAGACAAAAGTCGCTGTCAAATTCGGCGGAGAAGTGTTCGTTGTCGTCGCCGTCGGCGGTAGACTGCGCGGCGTATTCGTCGGGGTTGAGGTCCCCTGCAACATTGGCTTGACGGCATTCAAGCCGGTCGGTTGCCGAGGAGTATCGGTGAAGGCAAGCACGGTAACAGACAGAACTAACAAAATAGCCGCATAAGCAGTCACGAGCCGTTTCGAGTTGTTCATAATCATCTCCGCCAGGATGACGCGCGTTGTAAGCCAGTGAGATCGCGTACCGAACATTGAACCAAGTGTATGATAAAACCAGGTCAGTGTCAAGTAGTTTGAGTGCTTTTTGGAATGAGGCAATCCCCAAGATTTCCCTCTTGTCAATAAATCGGTTTAAGAGTACAATCATTTGTGGGTAGAGTACCCGCGTTACTAAACTGTCGGAAGGAGACATTATGCGAGGCGGTGGAAGAATTCTCGTATTGCTCGGCTTGGTACTCGGCATGATCACCGCAGGTGGAACGTTTGTGGTGATGAACAGTTCAGTCGCCACCACGGAAAAACCCGCGACGAAAATGGTGGTCGTGGCGCAACAAAACATTGCGCAACGCAGTGAAATTCCCCCCGAAGCCATCGTATTGAAAGAGTGGCCCGAATCCTCATTGCCGCAATCCGGCACGTTCGAAACCTTGGACAAGGTGCTCGGTAAACTCGCGCTCGTGCCGATCTATCCGGGACAATTGATCCTCGAACCGATGATCGTGGACAAGACGGATGCGGAGAAGAATCGTTCCGACGCGTCGTTCTTGGTGCCGGAAGGCAAAGTGGCGGTCGCTTTTCCGATGACCGATCTCAGCGGCGTTGCCGGCGCGTTGCAAGTTGGCGATGTCATTGATGTTTTGCTCACCTTGAATCCCGGTAGCATACCGCCCGCGCGTACCGCGGCGGCGACGACGACCGGCACGGAAGGTTTGCCCGCAACGCAACTGATGCTTCAAAACGTTCAGATTCTCCAAGTCGGCGCGTGGCAAGTAAAAGACAAGAATCAACCGGCGGGTCCGCTCTTGACCTTTTTACTCTCGCGCCAAGACGCGCTTGCGCTCAAGAGCGCGCGTGAGCAAGGCATCATCGAACTCGTGTTGCGCCCCGCCCTCAAAGACAAAGAGGTCGAGTTCAAGACCGAATCGGTTACGCTACAGTACCTCAATCGGCGTTTCAATTTCAACCTCGCTCCGGCAAGCAATCGGTAACGCGGCGCGCATTCCCTTCGATAAAGGCAACGGATGTCTGGTCCTTCTAGCAGCACAAAAATCCGCGTGCTGATCGTGGATGACATTCCCGAAACACGTGAGAATGTCAAAAAACTGCTCTACTTTGAGCAGGATGTTGAAATTGTCGGGATGGGCGCGAATGGCCGCGAGGGCGTCGAACTCGCGCTCAAACTTCAACCCGATATCGTCCTCATGGACATTAACATGCCGGAGATGGACGGCATTGCGGCGAGTGAGGCGATTTCACGCCAGGTGCCCGTCGCGCAAGTCGTGATGATGTCGGTGCAGGGCGAAAGCGATTACTTGCGCCGCTCGATGCTCGCCGGCGCGCGCGAATTTCTCATCAAACCCTTTTCCGGCGACGAGCTGATCAACAGCATTCACCGGGTCTATCAATTCTCCGCCGCGACGCGCCGCGCGATGCCAGTCCAACCAAGCGCCGCCGCGACCCCTGCCGCGCCGCCCGCCCCGCCGCCCCGTGCGGGCAAAGTGATCGCCGTCCTCGGCACCAAAGGCGGTAGCGGTTCGAGCACGCTCGCGGTCAACCTTGCCGTCGCGTTGCGCGAAGAAACACGCGCACGCGTCGCGTTGATTGACGGCAGTTTCGAGTTCGGCGACATTGGCGTGTTGTTGAACCTGCCCAGCAGTCGCACTATCTCCGAAGTGACCGGCGAGAACACGGATATTGACGAAGAATTGCTCGACGGCTTGATGCCCGCGCACAGTAGCGGCGTAAAAATTTTGCTCGCGCCGGCGCGACCCGAACTGGCGGGCTTGATCAAAGTTGATCATCTCAAACAAATCCTCGACATTCTGACCAAGTCGTACGCGTACACCGTCGTGGATTTGTGGAAGTCGTTTCAAGAAGCGACGATTTGCTTTCTCGATTCGGCGGACCTCATCATCCTCGTCGCGATGACGGATATTCCTTCGATCAAAAATGCGAAACTTTTTTTCGAATTGACCGAACAACTGGGCTATCGCGCCGACAAGATTTTTTTCGTGCTCAACAAGGAAGACGGTCGCAGCGGCATCAGCGCCAAAGACATCGAGGCGAGCATCAAACATCCGGTCGGCGCGATGGTGCCAAAGGACGAGCGCACGACCTTGCTCGCCGCGAATCGCGGTTTGCCGTTCGTCACGTCACAAAAGAACGTGCCCATCGCGCAGGCGATTCTTGCGATCACGCGCAGTATCCTTCAAAAGACCGCGCCGGATAAAGTCGCGGTCGCACCCCCTGCGGTGTCGTCGCCCGCGCCAGCGCCTGCGCCGCCCAAGCGCGGTTTCTTCTCGCGCAAGTAATTCGCCTGTGCGTGATTCCCTAGAAAGAGAGCGGTTATGTCTTTGCTCAAACGTATCGGCGGCGTGACCCCGCCGCCGCCGCAAGAAATCAAAACACCGTCTGCGCCGGCGTCTTCGCCGGAAGAAACGCGACGCCGGCAAGCGCCCGCGCCGCCGCAAGATCAGTACGCCGATCTGAAAGCGCGCGTGCAACAAAAAATCGTCGCCGACCTGGATCCCAAACTCGATCTCTCGAAGCAAGACCAGGTGCGCCGCACCATCGAAGAGATGTTCAACGCGTTCCTCGCGCAAGAAGAAGTGGTGCTCGCACGTTCGGACCGGATGCGGCTGTTTGAAGAGATCGTTTCCGAAGTCCTGGGTCTGGGTCCCATCGAAAAATTATTGCAGGACGCGACGGTGGACGAAGTGATGGTGAACGGTCCGCGCAAAATCTACGTCGAGCGGCACGGCAAGATCGAACGCGTGTCCGCACAGTTCGAAAGCGACGCGCACGTGATGCGGATCATTGACCGCATCGTGTCGCCGCTCGGTCGCCGCGTGGACGAGGGTTCGCCGTACGTGGACGCGCGCTTGCTCGACGGCTCGCGCGTCAACATCATCATTCCGCCGCTGGCGCTCGTCGGTCCCACGATTACCATTCGTAAATTCGCGCGCAAACCGTTCACGGTGGACGATCTGGTCAAGCGCAATACGTTCACGACTGAGTTCATCCAGTTTATGAAAGCGTGCGTCGAAGGACGCTTGAACCTGATCGTATCGGGCGGCACCGGTTCCGGCAAGACGACGCAGTTGAATCTCTATTCGAGTTTCATTCCGTCGGACGAGCGCATCCTCACTATCGAGAACGCCGCCGAATTGCAGTTGCGCCAGGAACACGTCATCACGCTCGAATCGCGCCCGCCGAACATCGAAGGGCGCGGCGAAGTTTCGATGCGCGACCTCGTCATCAACGCGCTGCGTATGCGCCCCGACCGCATCATCGTCGGTGAGTGCCGCGGCGGCGAAGCGTTGGATATGTTGCAAGCGATGAACACCGGTCACGAAGGTTCGATGACGACCGTTCACGCCAACACCCCGCGCGACGCGTTGCACCGTCTCGAAACGATGGTGTTGATGGCAGGGATGGATTTGCCCTTGCGCGCGATTCGCGAACAAATCGCCGGCGCGCTCGATGTGGTCGTGCAGATCGAACGTATGCGCGATGGTACGCGCCGCGTGACCAACGTGTCCGAAGTGCAAGGGTTGGAAGGTGATGTGATCGTCACGTCCGAAATTTTCAAGTTCGAACATCAGGGCATCAAGGACGGCAAGATTCTGGGTGGACTCAAGCCGACCGGCATTCGTCCCAAGTTCATGGAGAAACTTGAAATCAAAAACATTTTCTTGCCGCCGCAGATTTTCGGCGTGGATGCTCGGTTCTTCCAATAAGGAGCGACGATGAACAATCCAGTATTGTTCGCCGGGCTGGCATTTGTCGCGGTGTTCCTGTTCTTTTTCGGATTACAACGCATCATTGATAGCCAGCGCGCGGTGATCGGAAGTCGTTTGGAGCAGTACGGCGGGCGCGTCGCGGCGGTGCCGGAGCAATTCGCGCAAACCGACGGCGAATCGCAGATGGCGCGCGGGTTGAACCGGATGATGTCGGGTGGCATGTCGCAACAGTTGGCGATGGACTTGCAACGCGCCGATCTCAAGTTGACCCCCGCCGAATTCATGGCGCTGACGCTCGCCGCCGTGGCGGTCGGTTTTCTGGTTGCGTTTGCATTGGGACACTCGAACCCCGTGTTCGGTTTGCTCGGCGGCATCCTGGGTTTTTACGCGCCGCGCTTTTGGGTGCGGCGTTTGCAAGCGCAACGGCTTAATTCGTTCAACAATCAACTCAACGATATGTTGATCCTGGTCGCCAACTCGTTGCGCTCCGGATATAGTCTGCAACAAGCGATGGAAGCTGTCTCGCGCGAATTGCCCCCGCCCGTCTCGGTGGAATTTTCGCGCGTGATTCGCGAAGTTAGTTTGGGCTTGAACATGGAAGAGGCATTGGGGCACATGCTCCAGCGCATCAACAGCGAAGACCTCGATCTCATCATCACCGCGATCAATATTCAGCACGAAGTAGGCGGCAACCTCGCCGAAATTTTGGACACGATCGCGCACACGGTGCGCGAGCGCGTGCGCATCAAAGGACAAATTCGCGCGTTGACCGCGAGCCAGCGCTTGTCGGGCACGGTAATTTCGCTCTTGCCGTTCGCGCTCGCGGCGTTCATGTTCATCTTCAACCAAAACTATTTCAAGCGGATGTGGGAAGACCCGTGCGGATGGATGATGCTGGGATTCGGCGTCATCACCATCGGCTTGGGTTATTTCATCATTCAGCAAATCGTCAAGATCGAAGTCTAGGAGCAGAGCGTATGGCACTGTTCTTTTCGGTGATGCTGGGTCTAAGCGTCCTCATCATTTTCATCGGTTTGAGTTTGCCGAGCAAACCCTCGCTGGAGCAAGAACGTCTCGAGGCGTTCGGTTCGCGCCCGCGCACGTTGCAAGAGATGGAACTCTCGATGCCGTTTAGCGAACGCGTGGCGATGCCGTTGATTCGCGGTATGGCGGCGTTCGTCAGTCGTTTCGCCCCGCAAAAAAATATGGCGGATTTGCGCCACCGCCTCGACTTGGCGGGCAATCCGAATAATTGGTCCACCGCCGATTTTCTGGGAGTGCGCGGTCTGGCGTCCGTTCTCACGGCGACGTTTCTCACCGCGCTCTCGTTCTTGATGAACGCGGGCGTCGAGCAAAAAGCATTGATGCTTTTAGCCGGCGCGGTCGTGGGATTTTACTTGCCGATGTACTGGCTGACCTTTCGCATCGGGAAACGCAAGCACGACATCGAACGCGCCTTGCCCGATGCGCTCGATTTGCTCACGGTGAGCGTGGAAGCCGGTCTGGGTTTCGACGCGGCGATGTCCAAAGTCACGGAGAAATCGGAAAACGAGTTGAGCCGCGCGTTCGGTCGCGTGATCGCGGAAATTCGCTTGGGCAAACTGCGGCGCGAGGCGTTGCGCGATATGGCGAATCGCGCGGACGTGCAAGACCTCAGCAACTTTATCGCGGCAGTGTTGCAAGCCGATCAACTCGGCGTGAGCATGGCGAAGGTGCTCCGCATTCAATCGGAACAGATGCGGATTCGCCGGCGTCAGCGCGCGGAAGAACTGGCGGCGCAAGCGCCAGTCAAAATGATGTTCCCGCTCGCGTTCTTGATCTTTCCGTCTATCTTCATCGTCTTGTTGGGTCCCGCCGTTTTGTTGTTCATGGGTGGCAATGCCTTTGGTGGAGGACGTTAGACGCTTGCGTGCGTTCAATCGCACGCGTCAGGTCGCACTGGTCGAGCGCGGCAACATCGCGGATAATCCGCTCACGCGTTTACGCGGGTTGCTGGGTCGCCGCACGCTCGCGCCGGGCGATGGTTTGCTCTTGTGTCGCGACAATGCAATTCACACGATGGGCATGCAGTTTGCGATTGATGTATTGTTTCTGGATCGCGCGGGTACGGTAGTCTATTTGATCGCCGAGATGCCGCCGTTGCGTTTTAGTCCCTTTGTGTGGCGCGCGCGCGATGTGCTCGAACTGCCCGCGGGCACGCTGGCGCGCACTGACACAACGGTGGGGGACGCGATCGAAATTCAGATCGTTTGATGGGAGAGGGCTATGCTGGCGCAGATCACACGCGCGGCGCGAGGAACGCAACGCGCGCTGGTTGATCTCCTCTTTCCTCCGCGGTGTGTTGCCTGCCAACAACCCGGCGATTGGTTTTGCGCGGCTTGCCGCGCGACGATTGAATGGATTCCCGCGCCCGTGTGTAACTTGTGCGGCAGACCGCTCACTAAACCTCGCTGCACCTTTTGTCTTCAACATCCGCCTCAGATGGACGGCATCCGCGCCGTTGCGTTTTTCGAGCATCACTTGCGCGAAGCGATTCACGCGTTCAAGTACGCGCAACGCACCGAACTCGCGCCAACCTTTGGCGCGTTGTTGAGCGCGCGGCTCGCGTCGCTCGCGTGGCGCGCCGATGCGTTGATCGGCGTGCCGTTGCATCCCGCGCGCGAACAAGAACGCGGTTACAACCAAGCGCATCTCCTCGCGGTCGCGTTAGGCGCGCACCGCCGAATCCCGGTCTGGCGCGACGCGCTCCAACGCGTGCGCGCGACCCAGCCCCAGGTTGAACAGACGAACGCGGCAGAACGCCGCGCGAACGTCCAGGACGCGTTTCTCGCGCAAGCCCGGGTGACGGGCGCGCACATTGTGTTGATTGACGACGTGTGCACGACCGGCGCAACGATGGAAGCGTGTAGCGTCGCGTTGAAACAACGCGGCGCGCAAAAGGTGTGGGGACTGGCGCTCGCCAGACCGCGCCTTGACTAGAAGCAAAGGAGGTGATAGCATTAGAGCGAAGACCGCAGTCCACAGCGGGACAGTCCGTGTTTTCGCAAAATCACATACCGAGGCGTACGCCTCGGAAGGGAGGACCCGGTGAAGTTGATTATCAGCGGTAAAAACATCCAAGTCTCCGAACGGCTCAAGGATTACGCGGAGAAGAAAATCGGCAGGTTGGAAAAATACTTGCCGAGTCTGACCGAAGCGCATGTGGAATTCGCGCTAGAGAAAACCAAAAACCTCGCGCAAAGCCAGGTCGTACAGGTCACACTCCGCAGTAACGGCACTCTCTTGCGCGGCGAAGAACGCTCCGCCGATTTCAATGCGGCGGTGGATACCGTGTCGGAAAAACTCGAGCGGCAGATCGAACGCTTCAAAGGCAAACACTATCGCGGACGCGGTCAAGCCGACCGCGCAATGCCGCCGGTCGAACCGGCAGAGGACGCCGACCTGACCAGTCCGCGCGTCGTTCGCATCAAGCGTTTCCACACGCCGCCGATGACGGAGGAAGAAGCCATCGAACAGATGGAACTGCTGGGACATACGTTTTTCATCTTCCAGAATCGCGAGCGCGCGACGCTCAATGTGTTGTATCGGCGTAACGACGGCACCTACGGGTTGATCGAACCCGAACTCGGATAGCAAAACGGCAAGGGCAGAAGGCATCACGCTTTCTGCCCTTGCGATTTTGGGCGGCACAAAAATCCCGCAGCCACTTTTTAAGACCTGTGGTATAATACGCGCAAAGATTTTGGAGACGCGATTCACAATGCCTAAACCAAAAACTCCCGCGAAAAAAACCAACCCCCGCAAACCGGTCGCGCGCCAATTAGTGAGCGCCAAAAAATCTGCGCCCGCGCGCAAGCCAGCGCCAACCAAGGCGCCGTACACGGACGAGTACATCGAGTACCTCGAACGGTACGAACTTTACGGCGAAGGGCGTCCGCGTCTTAGCCCCGGCGAATTCGAACGCCTCGACGAAGAAATGCTTGAACTGCTCGAACTCGAAGCCGAAGGCAGATTGGACGACGAGCAAATCGTCCGGATGCACGAACTCGAATACCTGATGTTGGATTCCGAATGAGGCGCGTCGTCGTTTTTGTTTGCACGGGGAATGTGTGCCGCTCGCCGATGGCGGCGGCGCTCTTCGCCGAGTACGCGCGCCGCGCCGGCGAAAGCGAGTTGTTCGAGGTGCGCTCCGCCGGCACCTGGGCGCTCGAAGGCGAACCGGCGTCCGGCAACGCGGTCATCGCGATGGCGCAACGCGGCATTGATTTGCAAGCGCATCGCGGCGCGATGATAGATCGCCGCGGGATGGAAGAAGCGGATGTGGTGATCGTGATGACGCGCAATCATCGCGAGGCGCTCGCCACCGAGTTTCCGCTCTACCGCGCCAGAATTCACTTGATGAGCGAATTGCAAGATCGCGTGTACGATATTGGCGATCCCTACGGCGGCACGCTTGAGGAGTACGAGTCTACCGCGCGTCAGTTGGAAGGATTGATTCGGATCGGCTACGAGCAAATCAAACAGTGGGCATCCATCGTCGAATAAACCTTTTCGACCGCGCGCGTGCGTGTTTTAGCCGCGTGGCGCGCGATCGGCAAACATACGTGCGTCTCCAAGTTGGCAGTGCGATTGCGCTCGGTGTAGGTTTGGTATTGTCGGCGGTGCTGTTGGCGAATTTCCTCGAACCGCTGCAAGCGAGCCTTGCCCGGTTCTTGTTCAGCCCGGCAGACTTGGGGTTCGCTCCGCAAGACCTCCTCAGCGAAATCGTCATGCTCTTTTTGGTCGCGCTCATGGTCGGCGCGACCGCGCCGCACGTCGCCGCGTTTCCCGCGACCGCGTTGACGATTCTGTACGCCGCGATGTATTTGAGCTACGCCTACCAGAAACTTGGCGAGCGCATTCTCACCCGACCGCTCTATCCGCTCCTGGCTTTGTTGCTCACCTTGATTTTGACGCGGCTCTTCCGATATTTTTCCGTCGAACGCCGGCGCGATTTTATCAGCCACCTGTTTCGCCACGCGGTTCCGCCTGAATCGGTAGATCGCGTGACGACGGTGTTCGACACGAACGCGTTGCCGTTGCGCGGCACGCGCCGCACCGTCTCGGTAATGTACGTGGATTTGCGCGATTTGCGTTTGTTGACCGACACGCTTCCAGCCGAGCAGTTGATCGAATTGTTGAATCGTTTTGTCGGGCACATCGTCGCGACCGTGTTTCAACACGAGGGCTTTGTGACCAAACAAGCCGGCGATACGACGCTCGCCGCGTGGAATCTGGTGTTCGATCAACCGGATCACGCGTTGCGCGCGGCGCGCGCGGCGATGGAGATCAAACACACGGCGCGCGCGCTCGTGAAAGAATGGACCCTGGAGCCGCCAGTCGAAATCGGTATCGGCGTCGCGACCGGGTATGTGATCGCCGGGCACATCGCCACCGCGCGTCTCGCCGAGTTCGCGATCATCGGCGAAGTCGTCACGCTCGCAGAACGGATGGCGATGAAAACGGATCGCGGCGTCTTCGTTGATCCGTTCACGCGCGCGATGATCGAGCACGAGTTTGACACGCAAGAGGTCAACCCGATTCGCTTGCGGCGCAAGACCGATCCGCAAATCGTGTGGGAAATTATCGAGCCGATGGAGCCGGAGGAAGTGGTCGCCGCAGAGGCGGTCGCCGAGCCAAATTGAAACGCCTGCCAAAGAAAAACCAGGTTTCTCCCCTTCGGGGAAACCTGGTTTTTTCATTGATCGCCCAAGAATGGTTCCCAATCGTGATACTCATCGAGGTAGTGTCCGAACAACGCGCGCGTCGTGCTGGGCGGCTCAATCGGCGGATGGCGCAAGGTCATCCGCACTTCGGTGAGGAGTTTGCCGCCTTTGCGCCGATTGCACGGCGGGCACGCGCTGACGACATTGTTCCATGTGTGTTTGCCGCCGCGATGCCGCGGCATCACGTGATCAACCGTGAGGTGATGCGATTGCACGCCGCAGTATTGGCACGTGAAATTATCGCGGCGAAAAATCGCGCGCCGGGTTAACTTGATGTGCGGACGCGGACGGTGCACTTGCGCCGCGAGACGAATGACCGAGGGGCGCGGAAATTTGGCGGTGGCGGTCGGAATGTAGCCGCGACCATCCAACACGATTTCGGCTTTGCCGCTGATGAGGAGGACGACGGCGCGTTTGGTGGGGCAAACATTCAGCGGCTCAAAGTTTTGATTCAGAACGAGAACGTCGTGAGCCATCGCGCCAAGTATAGCACCGTCGTCGTCGGGCGTCAAAAATTCTCCGCGAATTTCTGAACGATGCGTGCGGTGTGTTGCGTGCCCTTGACGAACAAATCGAGCCGGATGTTTTCATTCGGCGCATGCGCTTGCGACCCAGGATGCCCGACGCCCGAACTGCCAATCGGCACGTTCAAGTAATGTGCGAATGCGTGGTACGGTCCGCTGCCGCCAATCATCGGCGCGATCTCCATTTCCTTCTGATATACCTCGCGCGCCGCGTCCGTCACGAGTTTGATAAACGGATGATCGGGATCGGTGCGTCCCGGTTTTTCGCCGCCGATGAATTCGATCTGCACGTCGTTGAACCCCTGCGCGTCGAGATGCCGGCGTAGTTTCGCAACAATGTCTTCCGGGTCTTGATCGGGCACGAGGCGAAAATCCACTTTGGCGCTCGCACGCGCGGGCAACACCGTTTTCGATCCTTTGCCTTGATAACCGGCATTCAGACCGCAAATCGTACAGGTTGGGACGAAGACGGCTTCGCGGCGCAACTCGACGCCGGGTTGCAGACCTTTCAAAAATATGCTGACGCCGTACCGCGTGCGCCAATCGCCGGTTTCATCGGGCAAGCGCGCGAGCAATTCCAGATCGCGCGCGCTGGGCGGCTTGGCGTCGTCGTAGAATCCTGGGATGAGGATGCGTTCGTTGCGATCCTTCAATGCGCCGAGCGCCCACGCGAGCCGCCACGCCGCGTTCGGAAAGATCGAGCCGCCGACGCCCGAATGGACATCCTGGGTCAGGCACGTCACCGACAACTCGACGTAGCAGATGCCGCGCATACCCAGGAACATGATTGGGCGATCCTCGAAATTGACGCCGCCGAATTCCCAGATGCACGCGTCGGCGTGCAGTTCGCGCGTGTGCGAGGCGACGAACGCGGGCAAATTGACACTGCTGATTTCTTCTTCGCCCTCGATGACGAACTTGATGTTGCACGGATAGTCGCCGTTCACGGCTTTGAATGCATCGAGCGCGGCAAGGCGCGATTGGATGTGCCCCTTGTCGTCGCTCACACCGCGCGCGAACAACTTTCCCTCGCGCACGGTCGGCGTGAACGCCGGCGATTCCCAGAGTTCGAGCGGTTCGGGCGGTTGAACGTCATAGTGATTGTAAAACAAGAGCGTCTTGTCGCGCTTGCCTTTGATCTCGGCAGTGACTACGGGATGCCCGGGCGTGGGATAAATCTGGGTCGAGAATCCACGCACGCGCAACATTTCCGCGACGAGTTCGGCGCACTCTGTGATGCCGACGCCTTGCGCGGACACGCTCGGTTGCGCGCATAGCCGCGACAACTCGGCGATGTTGTCGTTCAAATGTTGTTCGATGTACTGATCAATCGGATTCGACATATTTCCTCCCCGATGATAAAAATGCAAGGCGATATTCAAATGCGGGCATAGCCCAACCAGTCCGGCAAGTTTTTTTGTAACTACTCAGCCAACCCACATTTACGCCGATGAAAAAACAAATTTATCCGCGAATAACGCGAATTGCGCGAATAAGAAGAAAAAATTAGCGAAGATTCGCGTAATTCGCGGATAAAGGAACGATGGCTGAGTAGT
>JACRBM010000098.1 GCA_016219275.1 Chloroflexota bacterium | reverse complement strand
TTTCTTCGCCTTGCTGGTATGCCGCACGGATTTGTTCGTCAGTAGGTAATGGGGACGGTGTCATTGTCTACAGTATGCCTGATGAATGTATGCTTTGCAATACAAGAGTCGTCCAAGTTTGGTTATGCCTGAGCAGTTACCCCGAAAATACCGTCAATGTCATCTACCCGAAAATCTGACGCACACCCCGCCTAGCACACGCGTTTTATGGTATAATTGTCGCGCGAGGTCAAACATCGCGTATGCTTTCGATTATTTCACACATTCTGACGGCATTCGGATTGTCGTCCGCGTCTGGCTTGAACGCCTACATCCCACTGCTCATCGTCGCGCTTGCCGCGCGCTTTACCGGACTCGTCCAGTTGAATCCCCCATTCGATATTCTCGCGAACGAGTGGGTGATCGTCGCGCTCGTGATTCTGCTCGCGATTGAAGTCGTCGTGGATAAGATTCCTGCCGCCGATTCGCTGAACGACGCGATTCAAACGTTCGTCCGCCCTGCCGCGGGCGCGCTGATGTTCGCGGCAAGCACGAACGCAATCAACCTGCATCCGGTCATCGCCGTGATTCTTGGGTTGGTCCTCGCTTTCGGCGTGCACGCGGCAAAAGCGACCGCGCGTCCTGTCGTCACTGCGAGCACCGGCGGTTTGGGCAACGCGTTCGTCAGCGTCGGCGAAGATATCGTTTCGACCGGCGTGACACTCATCGCGTTGATTGTGCCGGCGATAATTGGAATTTTGCTCGTGTTCGTCATCGTATTTTTCGCGTGGCGCATGATGTCGCGCAAGCGCGCGGCTAGCGCGTAGGGGTTGGTATGGTAAAGACCGTGTTGGAAATGACGCCGGAAGAATTGACCAAGTATTCGCTCAGACCGAAACGCCGCCCGAATCTTGCGCAACAAAAACAATTGATGGCTCGCGCAATGCGTCAAGCGCGGCGCGCGGCAGAGTTGCTCAAACGCGATTTTGGCGCAACCCGTGTAGTTCTTTTTGGTTCACTGGCGCATCGTTTGTGGTTCACGCGTTGGTCAGACATTGATCTCGCGGTGTGGGGCATTGCGCCCCGCGAGTTCTATCGCGCTGCCGGCATCGTCGCCGATATGCCAAGCAAATTCAAGATTGAGGTGGTTGACCCTGAGACGTGTCGCGCTTCGGTGCTCGAAGAGATTGAGGAAGATGGTATTGAACTGTGAATAAGGACCTCGCGAAACTTGCCAAAAGAATCCGGACCGAACCCGCGGATTTAGAACAAGTAGTATCAAGATGTGAGGAGGCGTTGAAACGTTCCCGGTCTTCCGCCGATGATCTTTACCTGGACAGTGTCGCTCTGAATTTGCAAGGGTTTTATTTTGGCGTGGAACATCTCCTGCAGTTGATCGCGACGACGATTGATGGAAATTTGCCTCAAGGCGCTGAATGGCACAAAGAATTGCTTGAGCAACTGTCTCAAGAAATGCCTGGCATTCGTCCGGCGATCTTGTCCGAGAATTCAAAAATATTATTGGATTCATACCGAAGTATTAGGCACGTTGTCCGATTCACATATACCTTTCGACGAGAACCAAATAGATTGGAAGAACTCACGGAAAAACTGCGCCCCACCTTCTCGATCGTTCGACGCGAATTAGATGCATTTGCCGATCTCGTGCGACAACGCGCTCAAGAGAATTGACCGCGATGGCATTCACACCCCGCCCCGAAATCCAACAAATACTCGATACGCTGCCGACCAATCCCGGTGTTTATCTGATGAAGAACGAACACGGGGAAATTATTTACGTCGGCAAGGCGATCAATCTGCGGAATCGCGTGCGCTCGTACTTTCATGCGCCGTACGGACAAGACGCCAAGGTGTGGCGGCTCGTCGAACGCATTCGCCACATCGAGTTCATCGTCACCGAGACGGAACTCGAAGCGCTCGTGCTCGAGTGCAACCTCATCAAGAAACACAAGCCGCACTTCAACGTGCGGCTCAAAGACGACAAACGCTATCCGTACATCAAAGTCACCTGGCAAGAACCGTTTCCCAAAGTATTCGTCACGCGACGAATGGAGCAAGACGGCGCACGTTACTTCGGACCTTTCACCGCGGTGTGGGCGGTGCACGAAACGCTCGACACGCTCCGCAAGATTTTTCCGTACCTCACGTGCGACCGCGACATTACCGGGCGTGACAAACGCGCGTGCTTGTACTACGACATCGGCTTGTGTCTCGCGCCGTGCATCGGCGTCGCGCTGCGTGACGAATATCGCGCGATGATTGATCGGCTCTGCTTGTTCTTGCAGGGCAAGACCGACCAAGTGACCGCGGCGATCCGCGCGAAATTGGACGAGGCGGTCGCGAAACTCGAATTCGAACGCGCGGCGCGTTATCGCGATCAATTACAGGCGCTCGCACGCGTCGCCGAGCATCAAAAGGTCGTCTCGATGGCGACGGTGGACCAGGACGTGATCGCGTTTGCGCGCGACGACGGCGACGCATGCGTGCAAATCTTTTTCGTGCGCGGCGGCAAACTGCTGGGTAGAGAATATTTTGTGCTCGAAGGCGCGGAGGGCGAAAACACCGACCAGGTTTTGTCTTCGTTCGTCAAACAATTTTACGACGAAGCCGCGTACGTCCCGCCGGAAATTTTATTGCCAGAAAATATTGACGAAGCGCAGATCATCGAGCAGTGGTTGAAGAATCAGCGCGGGCAAAAAGTGTTGCTCACCGTGCCACGCAGTGGGCAAGGGCAAGAACTCGTCGCGATGGCAGAAGAGAACGCGCGCATCACCTTGTCGTCGCTCAAGGCGCAGTGGCTCGCCGACGAAACCAAGCAGATGAGCGCGGTTGCGGAATTGCAGGATGCGCTCGGCTTGGCGAATCCGCCGCTGCGAATGGAGTGCTACGACATTTCGAACACGCAAGGCACGAACTCAGTTGGCGCGATGGTTGTGTTCGAGCGCGGCGCGGCGAAGAAAAGCGACTATCGCAAATTCAAAATCAAGACGGTCGATGGCGCGAACGATTTCGCGAGTCTGCAAGAAGTGTTGCGGCGACGGTTCAAACGCTTGTTAGACGCGAAGGCAAGCGAGGGAGAGCGCGGTCAGCGGTCGGCGGTCGGCGGTCAGTCGGCGGAAGAGAAAACGCGCAAGGCGATTTCCTCATCTGCCAAAGCCGACGAATCCTGGGCGCGCATGCCCGACCTCGTGATCATTGACGGCGGCAGGGGGCAACTAGGCGCGGTGCATGAGGTGTTGCAAGAACTGGGCATCGAGGGCATGAATCTCATCAGTCTCGCTAAGCAGGAAGAAGAAGTGTTCGTGCCCGGTCGCGCCGAATCGTTGCGCTTGGCGAAAAACTCGGAAGCATTGAAATTGCTGCAACGCATCCGCGATGAAGCGCACCGTTTCGGCATCACGTACCATCGCTCGCTCCGCGCCAAAAAGGGCCTCGCGTCGCAACTCGACGCGATTGCGGGC
This sequence comes from Chloroflexota bacterium, assembly GCA_016219275.1. Taxonomy (NCBI): domain Bacteria; kingdom Bacillati; phylum Chloroflexota; species Chloroflexota bacterium. The sequence goes on along the minus strand of JACRBM010000098.1, from coordinate 9,752 downwards.
ATCGGTCCGCGTCGCCGCCGCGCGCTGCTCGCGCGCTTTGGCTCGCTCGAAAAAATTCGCGAGGCGTCCGTCGCGGAATTGATGACGGTCGAGGGTATGACGCGCACCGCGGCGCAGAAACTCAAAGAGAATTTATGATTTCTGATTTCTGATTTTCGATTTTAAAAAGCGCACAATCAAATCAGAAATCAGAAATCAGAAATCGAAAATCGAAAATACCCATGATTCCTGTTGAGCAACTCAAGGATATTCCCCTCTTCACTAACCTGGAAGTTGAAGAACTCGCCGGGCTGGCGCGGCTGTTCCACAAACGCTCGTACCAGATTGGCGAAGTGGTGTGCCAGCAAGGCGCGGATGGCGACGCGTTCTACGTGCTCGACGCGGGACGTTTGCGCGTGCGCCACGTGGATCAAGCCGGGCGCGAACACGTCTTGAATTATCTCAACGCGCCGGCGTGGTTCGGCGAAACCTCGTTGCTCACCGGCGTGCATCGCGACGCGACCGTAGACGTGTTTTCGAAAGAAGCGCAACTCTTCATTCTGCCTAAACACGAATTCGATCAAGTGTTGCACGAACGTCCCGATCTCATGTCGCGACTTGACATCAAACCCGAGGTCGCGAAAAAAATCGCCGCGCGCAGTGTGTACGATTGGTTATTGCCGGGCGAAATCGTCGTCGTCAATACGCGACGGCATTGGTTTGCGCTCATTCGCATGTTGCCCGTCCCGCTTATCGGGACTCTGGTGCTGGGCGCGCTCGCCATTCTTGCCGCCGTTTTTGGTTGGGGCGCGAACTTGATCCTGCTAGGTCTTTTGGCGTTATGGGTGGTTGGAACGAGCGCGTGGACGGTCGTAGATTGGTCGAACGATTTCTATGTGATTACTAATCGGCGCGTCGTTCACATTGAAAAAGTCGTATTCTTTCTCGACGAACGCGAAGAAGCGCCGTTGGAGCAAGTGGCGAACGTCACCGAAGTCGTCAGCGGACCGGTCGCGCGCATCCTGGGTTTTAGCGAAATTCACGTCGAGACTTCGGGACACAAATCGGACATTGATTTCGATTATGCGGCGCGTTCGACCAACATTCGCAAAAACATTTTCGAGCAAATTGATCGCATCCGCTCACGCGCGGCGTTCGAGAAACGCGAACGAATTCGCGCAGGCATTCGCGAGGATTTGATCGAGCATCTTGATCCGGACGCGCTCCGCCGCGCGCAGGCGCGCGCCGCCGCCGCCGCGATGGAAGCCGCGCTCTCCAAGCCGACTGGCACCGTCAAGAAACAGCGCGCGCGCGTAGCGGTGTGGTTCGAAAAACGGTTCGGGATGCGGATTGACGAAGGCATGCGCATCACGTGGCGCAAACATTGGAGCGTGTTGTTCGGCGAAGCCGGTCCACCGTTCGTGTTGTGGCTCGCGTTTTTTCTCGTCGGCGTGTTGCAACTGGTGGGACTCGTACCGCTCAGTGTGTTTGACCGCACGAATTTCCAATCGCTCGGCGTATTCATTCTGGTGTGGATCGTGTTCTTGATCGCCCTCGGATTTTGGACGTGGTACGAGTACGAAGACTGGCGCAATGATATCTACGCGGTGACGGACGACCGGCTCGTGGATAGTGTCCGCACGCCCTTTGGCTTTCATCAACGCTCGATTGAGACGACGCTCGATCGCGTGCAGGACATTTCGTTCGTCAAACCCAACTTGATCGCCGCGATCTTGAACTATGGCGATTTGAAAATCGAAACGGGCGGCGCGCAAGGGCAACTCATTTTCACGTGTATCGTAGACCCGCAACGCGCCAGCCAGGAAATCTTTCGCCGCCGCGAAGCGTTTCGCGCGCGGCGCGAGCAACAACAAGCCCGCCAGGAACGCGTGCAATTTCTCGACTGGTTCTTGGAGTACAATCGCTTTTTGCAGGAACGCGGCGATGTCAATGTGTGGGGCGATCAACGCCAACCGCCCAAACCCGCGAGCGACAATGGCGCGGATACGCCCAGTGATTCCGCCGCGCCGAGCGCGCCCGATACCCTAGACCCGAATCCGCCGAACAAACCGACGACATGAAATTTCTCCGTGCCTTGCTACGCCGATTGCGCGCGACGTGGTGGTTGACTTTGCCGAATGGCGCGCTCGCGCTCAGCGTGCGCTATTGGTCGGTCCTGCTTGTCCTCGGCGCGCTTCTCATCCTGGCGTACCAAACCGGGCGCGATATTTTCTTTCGCCTCGCGTACCTGGTGATTATTCTCATCGCCTTTTCCTTTGTGTGGGCGCTGTACGGCGTGCTGACCTTTCGCCTGTACCGTCAAACGACGACGCCGCGCGCCGCGGTCGGTTCGCTCGCCGAAGAACGCTTTCTCGTGCAGAACACCGGCGCCGCGCCAAAAATCTGGATCGAAATTCGCGATGAATCGGAATTGCTGGGACATCGCGCGAGCCGCGTGCTGAACGCGTTGCGTTCCGGCGCGCGCTGGAGCTGGAGCGTCCGCACCTTGTGTCGCAAGCGCGGTCGCTTTGCCCTGGGTCCGATCATCGTGTCGGCGGGCGATCCGTTCGGCTTGTTCGTATTTCATCGCCGCATGCCGCAAACGCAAAGCGCGATCATCGTGTTTCCGGCAACCGTAGACTTGGCGACCTTCGCACCGCCGCTCGGTCAGATGTCCGGCGGCGATATGTCGCATCGCCGGACGCATCACGTCACGACGAATGTCTCCGGCACGCGCGAGTACGCACCGGGCGATTCATTCAGTCGCATCCATTGGCGTTCGACCGCGCGCACTGGTCGGCTCATCGTCAAAGAGTTCGAACTCGACCCGTCGGCAGACGTGTGGATTTTTCTCGATCTGGAAAGAGACGTGCAAGTGGGGCGCTGGTGGGCGGAGCAAGCCGAGGCGCGCGATCTCAGTCAGTTGTGGATGCGCGAGAAACACATTTTACATTTGCCGCCGCTCACCGAGGAATATCTTTTTACGATTGCCGCGTCCATCGCCAAGTATTTCATCCGGCATCAACGCGCGGTCGGTTTCGTCGCGTACGGGCAATCGCGCGAAGTGATTCAACCGGATCGCGGCGAGCGGCAGTTGAATCGTCTGCTCGAAATTTTCGCAGTGATGCGCGCCGAAGGGACGACGCGTTTGCGCGATGTGTTGATGTTGGACGGCGCGCATCTCAGCCGCAACGATACGCTGGTTGCGATCACACCCTCCGCGGAACTGGACTGGGTGCGTTCGTTGCGCGAAACGAAACGCCGTGGCGTGCGCGTCATCGCAGTGATTACCGAGCCGAGTTCGTTCGGCGGCGCGTATGACGCGCGCGCCGCGGCAGGCGAACTTGCCGCGAGCGGCATCCCGGCGTACCTCGTGCGCGAGGGCGACGATTTGCGCGCCGCGCTCGCGCGCTAGACGCGTATGGCAAATTTCTAATTTGCCATACCTTGAGCAAATTGGAAATTTGCTCTACTCTCTCCGCAATTTTTCGAGCGTCGCCGCATCGAACGGATTTTTCCCCGCGCGCAATTCCGGCAACCACTCGCTCCGACTCGATCCGTAGCGCGCGCGTAAACTCTCCGGCTGACGCGCGAGCCAATCCACAAAGTTCTGCAAATCATTCGCAGCATCCGCGAATTTTCCCAGTTCGGCGTAAACGATCCCGCGCGCCTCACGCGCGCGCCCGCTCGTCTCGGTGCGGACTGCGGCATCGCAGTGCGGCAACGCCGCGTCCGGTTTTTGGTCGAGCGCGTGCGCCCAACACAAGGCAAGACGCGCGCGCGTTTCGTCCGGTTTGAGCGCGAGGACGCGCGCGAAATCGGATTGCCAGCGCGCGTCGTTCAATCGCACGTACGCCAAACCGCGATTCAAGTACGCATCTGGCAAATCCTGGGTCGTGCTGACGACGCGCGTGTACGCCGGAATCGCTTCGAATAGATCCGGCGGCAGTGCGCGTTGCGCGATGTAGCCGGCTTGCAATTCGAGCGCGGGTTTGTGCGCGCGCATTGGCGCGAGCGCGAGCGCGGCGCGCGCCAACCCCCAATCGCCGCGCTCAATGTGCGTTTGGCTCACGACGAGCAACGCCAGCGCCTGCAATTCGTCGGGCGACGCAACCGCGAGCGTGACGCCCATACGCGTTGGCGCGGCGACGAGCGCGTCGAGCGGCATATCCTCGACGCGCGTGAATGACGCGAACGCGATTAGCGCGTTCAAGTCCGCGCCGGTGCGCGTGCCGCCGATCACAACACGCGCGTTCGCGCGGCGCAACACCGTGTCCGCATCGCGAATCGGATCGCGCCACAACGCGACGCGCACGCGTTCCAAACGCGATGCGAGAATCTCGCGTTCGAGTGCGGCTTGGATGCGTTCGTCGGTCGGGGGCAGTGGTTTCTGTCGCGCGTCCGGCGACGGAAGCGTCTGGGCGTCGTCGAACGCGCCGACGACGATCAGCGTTTCGCCCGGCGCGGCGACCGGGCGCGGCGTATCGTCTCGCGATTGCAAGATCGCGAACGCGGCGACGAGCGCGAAAATCGCGACGATCATCGCGATGGCAATTCCAAGCGCGCGCGGGCGGATTCGTTTGCGCGGGGCAAGTTCAACTTGAGTTTCGACCGACGGTGGAGGTGGAGCAATTGGCGCGGTCCCAATCTTCGTTTCGACCGGCTCAGGCGGAGGGATTGGTGCGGGCGGCGCGGCTTCGGGCGCAAAACCGGCGGCGAGCAAAAACGCGTCGCGCTCCAGCGGCGTGAGACGCAGCTTCGTCGCAATTTTGAGCACGTCTTCGCGATAGCGCGGCTTTTCGACTAGCCCTTCCTTCCAGCGAAAAATCGTCTGGCGGCTAACGCCGAGCGAACGCGCCATTTCGGCATCGCTGATGCCGGTGCGCGTCATGTACTCTCGAAGTAGTTCGCCGAAGGTTTGCATAAGCCAGTTTTCGCCGAGAAATACGGTGTTTTGGGGTGTTACGCGCAGTGTAACACAAGTGCGTCTTGAATTGCAACTTGACGAGCGCGATAATGCGGGCGGAACTGGGACGCAAATTAGGAATTTGCCGCACGGGAGGGAAAAATGTTTTCTCGTAAATGGTTGTTCATCATCGGCTTGCTCATGGTCGTCGTGATTACCGCGTGCGCGGCGCCGACCGACGCGGCGAAGGCGCGCAGTCGCAGTGTCATCGAATCGGGCGGAATCGTCTCTGCCGAAGAATTGCGCGTCGCCGAGTACCTCGCGTACTACAAACAAAGTTTTCCCGCGCCGGTCAACACGACGCTCGGTCTCGATTTGCGGATGGGCAATCAACAAATCCCGGTCGAGGGTGGAACCGCGTGGTTGCAAGTCGGCATTCAAGCCAAAACCGACAAGAACGAAATCGTCGCGCCGCTCAATCTCGCGATTGTGATTGACCGCAGCGGCTCGATGGACACGCCGGAAAAAATGCCGTACCTCAAACAATCGCTGCGCGTGTTCCTGACGAGTCTCGCGTCGAACGACATCGTCGCGCTCGTCGCATTCAGCACCGACGCCGAGGTACTCGTGCCCGCGCGCCAGGTTGGTGATGGTCGCTGGATTGAAGACGCGGTCAATCGTTTGCAGCCAGGCGGCAGCACGAATCTGCACGCCGGGATGATCCTGGGTTTCAAAGAAGTCGAACGCAACTTTGACGTGCGCCGCAACAATCGTGTGATTCTGCTGACGGATGGCATCGCGAACGTCGGCGTAATTGACTCAAACCAAATCGCGGCAGAAGCGAAACGCTACAATGAACGTGGCATCTATCTCTCGACGATTGGACTGGGACGCGAGTTTAACGACGCGCTGTTGAGCCAACTCGCCGGGCAAAGCAAGGGCGCGTACCACTTTGTGGACTCTGCCGCGGAAATGGACAAGGTGTTTCGTCAACAGGTCAGTGGGTTGATCCAAAAATCCGCGTCCGATGTCTCGGTCACGCTGCGTCCCGCATCGGGCGTGAGCATCGAAGCGATCACCGGGTTTGAAGGCACCCTGCCGACCGGTCCGGTGCAAATCAAAATGCACGACATGGGCACGGGCGATAGCCAGGTCGTCCTCGCGCGCATGAGAGTGGGATCGGGCGGCAGCGGGCGGCGGAACATCGCGACCATCGAATTGCGTTATCGCGATTTGTTCTCGCAGCGCGACGAGACACTGACGCAAACGATCATGGCAGACGCCGCGCGCATCGGCAATTACGATCCAACGTTCGATGTCGAAGTCCTGCGGAATGTGACGATTCAGAAAACTGCGGAAGGATTGAAGGAGATTGATCGGCTCTACAAATCACAACGTTATCAAGAGGCGTGGCAACTCGCGTATCGCCTGGAACAAGATTTGCGCTACGTCGCGCGGTTGACGAACGAGGCGCAGATGGTCAAGGACGCGGATATGATGCGCAAGTATCAGGACACGCTGTCCAAGTGGGTGCAGAATCAAACCGGTCGCCCGCCGCAACCGGCGGAAAGCGGACCCGCATCCGATCAACCGATTCGCGGACGCGAGCCGACGCCGGTCGCAACGCCGATTCAGATCAAGTGACGTTTGAAAAGTTGACGCCGAGAGGAAATTCTCTCGGCGTTCAATCTTTATGGACTGCTTTTGGAAATCACCGGCAGATAATGCTTCGCTGGTGGACCGATGTAAAAATTTGCGGGATTAGATGTGCCAGTCCCATCCGGGTTGTAAACGGTTACGCTCGCGATGCCAGGTGTCGCGATATCACCAGCCAAGATGTTTGCGGTGAGTTGCGTGCTGTTCACATAGATCGTCGTCCGATCCGCGCCATTCCAACGCACAATCGAACTGGCGATATAGTTGGTGCCAGTTACGGTAAGCGTAAAACCAAGTCCTCCCGGTGCGGTTGTAAAAGGACTGAGACCGGTAATCGTTGGCGGTGCGCCGATGGCGACCTTTGCCCACCACGTACTCCAGATTCCCGAGCCATTGCCGGTGCCAACCTGTGGTTTGGCATACTCTTGGATCGTCCACAGGTCCGTATCGTTCGATGGGTCTACTTGTGTATTGCTATAATCACCCCAACGGTTTCTAGTACCCGAATACGTTTTGTAGTAATACCCTTCGCCGGCTTTATAAATGTATGGATCGCGCATCGTGCCGGCGGCATCGGTGTTTTGCCGATAGGCATAACCAGCCGCCGCATATTGACTGGAAGAAAACTGGGAAAAACCCAGGAGAACATCATTGTTCTTGTTCACCGTGATCGTTGGATACGAATACCATTTACCGCCATTCGAAACAGTTGCGGTTGGATCCTCAACGCGACCGCCATCCACAAAGTTACCGCTCGTATCCAGTTTCACCCATTGCGCTGCCAAGTGCGAAATTATTCCGCCCGCCGGCAAGCCAACGGTCTGCGCGTACCAAATGTTGCCATTCCGAAATACCGCATTCAGAATGCGCGCATCGCCCGCGTTGATTTTTGCGGTTGCGCCGGTGACTGGCTCGGGTGCTTGCGGTTGAATATCTCCGCTTGGCACCGTCCACGCGCCCAAGGAATTTGTTTTGAGTACGCCTTGCGTATAGAGGGGGGATGCCGGCGTGCCGGTGATGGTGTTCAATCGGTACGACGCCGCGGAGCTATTCCAATGGGCGGGCGCATACAAGGTATTCTCCGTCGCCGAGTAGGTAACGGCGGGTTGCACCGCAAAATCGGATAGACCGGTGAACAACGTTCCAGTGGGTGCGCCGGCAAGCAAGTTGGGATAGTTGATCACGAGCATCCGCGATTCTTTGAAAAGACCGTCGGTCGTGCCAAACATATTCACCGAAATCGCGACCCAGTTTTTGTTGAACCCCATCGTTGGATAGTCAGCCCAGGACGGCACACCGCCGATGGTTGCGCCAACGATGTAGCGATAGAGTTTCCACGTGCCATTGGGATCGCTGGTATCCGAGACGCCGTAAACGATGGATGAACTAGGGCTCGCTACATTTGAAACTCCGGCGACGATAAAACGATTGTTGTAGGGATCGTAGAGTGTTTTGGGGTCGAAGTTTCCCGTCGCGCCGGTGCCTGCCCAGAATGTATTCATCGAAACGGTGCTTACGGTTGCGCCGGTGGTCTTGTCCTGGACGCGATAGTTGTTGTTCAGCGTTACAAAGACGCGCGTCGGACCGACTGCGCCATCGGTATCCGGGGGAATCATACGCAACGTGCTACCGACCGCCGCAATGTCGTCCATGCCCATATAATTGAGCGCGGGCGCTGGCGATGCGACCGATGGGCGGACTGGTTGAGCGATGGCGGTGCGTTGCGCGGACTGTCCTATCGCCGTTGGTTCCGGAGCTTGCATGAAAGGCGCGATGAAGTTCACACCGGGTTCAGAAGTAGATGGAGTTGTCGCGTGTTGTTTCGCCAACTCGGCAAAATTTATTGTCGCCGAACTCGTTGGAACGACCGGGATTCCTTGAATCACGGTGGGTCCTTGCGCTATCACCGGCGTCGGTGAATTCAGACCACCTAAAAAAATATAACCGATAATCAGCGCGCCTAAAATCAACGTCCGCAGATTCTTGGGATTCATCATTTTTCTCCTAAATGATTTGAGGCGTAAAAGTAACCCAGTCCCAGTTGCTTGACAAAACCGAACGCTTTCACGCGCGCACGCGCGCGTAAAAGCGTTCATCACCTTGCAACCCAATCTTCAATGCCACGCGACATCGCACATAACTTGCTGAGATGAAGGAGTATGAAAACCGGTTTGCAAAACTTGGCATTGTATCCACCAAAGTTATGATACTTGATTGAAGGTTCATTGTCAACAAATTCATTGGGTGTGCGTCAAAATTTTGGAACACTCAACCTTGCGAAGGTTTTGACGACAAATCAAATATGATTGCCGTTCAACCTTCGCAAGGTTTTTTCACCACCCAAAAACTTGACGCACGCCCAAATTCATTTGTCAGGTCAAGGCGCTGCTTGTATAATGCAAACGCAAAAACTAGGGATGGAGGCAAAGATGAATTCTTTGAAAGACTATTTCGACGTCGAAATGAAACTGATGGCTGGCTTGCCGCTCGAACGCGTGGACGCCATCGTTGCAAAATTGCATCGAGCGCGCTTCGATGGTCGCCGCATTTTTGTTTTTGGCAACGGCGGGAGCGCATCCACCGCATCGCACTTTGCCTGCGACTTGGGCAAGGGGACGATCAAACCAGACCTGCCGCGTTTCCAAGTGTTCGCGCTCAATGATGCGTTTGCCACCATCACCGCGTATGCGAACGACAATGGGTATGATTCGGTGTTCGCCGAACCGCTTATCACGCACGCGCAACGCGGCGATATCGCGCTGGGCATTAGCGTCAGCGGCAACTCGCCGAACGTCGTGCGCGCGCTGGAGACCGCGGAAAAGTTGGGGCTCACGACCGTCGCGTTCACCGGGTTCGCCGGTGGCAAGATAAAAGATCGCGCCGAGTACCACGTGAACGTTCCGTCCGAATCGTTCGGGCACGTCGAAGATATTCACCTCGCATTGACGCACGCGATTTGCGAGATGCTCAAACTCCAGCATGACCCGCACTAACATTCGTCGGACGCGGATCAACGCGGATTGACACGGATTTGATTTTCCATCCGCATTTTCCGCGTCCCAAGATTTTCGGTTCATTGGGAATTGCCGTGATGCCCCCAAGATATAGTGGGCATGAGTTGTGGTAGAATTCGGAATATCATCTTGGTCATGCCAGAAAGGATACCGCCATGTCTCCCGCCCAGATTACGGTCCCACTCGACATTCCTGAT